>NZ_AWUH01000061.1:0-6468 GCF_000689175.1 Wolbachia endosymbiont of Glossina morsitans morsitans
TCGAGACATTTTTGGTGGAAACAGACTGACAGACCCCCTACCTTAATTTGTTCGCGGACGTTACAAAATTTACCAAATGAAAAAAAAGGCAAAAGAAGCCCCGTGGTTATTATCCGCTTTAAAATATTGGCGTTTTTTATGTTTTAAACGCTTGACAAGCGAGATTCAGCCGCTTTTAATTGCAACTAACCTACGCTGCAAATGTTTAAGAAATTTACTAAGCAGAAAAAAAGACAAAGAATCCCCGAGTTAGCTAGTCTTTTACTATATCTGTCGAGTATTGGCATTTTTTGATGTCTTGTAACGCTTTGTAAGCGCGTTCAGCTTATTTAGATAAAAATCTAGATGTAGATGAAGTTTTGTAAAGACATACAGTATCTATATAATGCAAAAAATTGAACATAAGACGCCGATACATTAAGTAATCCTTACCTTTTAATCTGCAGATTGGCGAAAGCAAATACAATAGCTTCAGTTTCATGATAAGGGGGCTGGCGGAGTTTGTCAAGGAAGTTTTTCGTTTCTGTGAACCACCTGCTAACCGACAGCTAACATTAACTACCGATATCGTATCTGAAGAAGCCCCCTGGCCATTCTAAAAAATTTAATGCTGAGTACACCTTACTTTTGGCTTCCTCTATAGTGCTCCCTTCTGCTACTATATTTAGCACTCTTCCGCCATCGGAAACTAAGTTACCACTTTCATCGAATTTAGTACCAGCGTGAAACACCAACACACCAGGAATGCTTTCAATCTTATCTAATCCTTTAATTACTTCTCCCTTTTGATAATCACCCGGATAGCCTTTACTTGCAACAACTACACAAACTATAGATTTGTTGTTAAGTTCCACCATTTTGACATTTAACTTTCCTTCTGCAACTGACAACATCAATTTTAACAAATCGCAATTTGAATCAAATCTAGGTAATATAGATTGCGTTTCTGGATCACCGAATCTAACGTTATACTCGAGAAGTTTTGGGCTATCTTTGCAAATCATTAAACCAGCAAAGAGTACTCCTTTATAAGACGTACCCATGTTAACCAATGCTTGAGCTGTAGGGTATATTATTTTTTGGATAATTTTTTGCTCCATGTCCTTACTTATAATTGAAGGTGATGAGTACGACCCCATACCTCCAGTATTTTGGCTTTCATTACTTTCATCAACTCTCTTATAATCTTTTGCACACCCAAGAGTTACTACTTTCAACCCATCAATAAGAGCAAAAAAACTTACTTCTTCTCCAACTAAAAACTCTTCTATGATTATTTCTTCACCTGATTCACCAAATTTTTTCTCCACTAGCATTGAATTTATTGCTGAAAAAGCTTCGCTTTCTGTATTACATATAACCACCCCTTTTCCTGCCGCAATTCCATTTGCTTTCACTACAAGTGGAAACTTTATTTTATTGCTACGTACAAAATCTTTAGCTAACCCTTCATCAACAAAACACTCGTACTTGGCAGTTGGTATACCATATCGTTTACATAGTCCCTTGGTGAAAGACTTCGATCCCTCAAGTTTTGCAGTTGCTTGACTTGGAGCAAAAACATTTATTCCCTCTGCAACTAAATCATCAGCAAGCCCATCAATTATTGGTTGTTCTGGACCAATAACAACCAACTCTATATTTTCTCTCTTGCAAAATTGTGTAACATCCACTGAATTTTGAATATTTACATCCACAAGAACTCCCAAATTTTCCATGGCCTGGCGACCAGGAGTTACATATAACTCAGTCAAGATAGGAGATTTTTTTAGAGCCCAAAGTAGAGCGTGCTCACGCCCACCAGAACCTATAACCAGAACCTTCATCTTTATTTCCTCGCTTTTCTATATGTCAAAATTATTATTTGCTTATAATAGTGTCATTACTCATGTATTTTTGCAACACGTTTGGTATTGCAATCGACCCGTCAGAATTTTGATAATTCTCCATTATGGCAATAATCGTTCTTCCTATAGCTAAAGCTGAGCCGTTTAAAGTGTGAATATATTTTTTCATCTTTTTATCAGTTTCTGAAGAGTATTTAGTGTTCATCCTTCTTGCTTGAAATGCACCACAATTTGAGCAGCTTGATATTTCTCTATATTTATCTTGCTCAGGTAACCATACCTCTATGTCATAAGTCCTTTGTGCAGCAAAACCCATATCACCACTACAGAGTAGCATTACTCTATACGGTAATTCTAGTTTTTTTAATATCTCTTCAACAATACTCGTCATGCGCTCAAGTTCATCATTTGATTGGTCTTCAGTTGTGATACTAACCAATTCCACTTTACCAAATTGGTGTTGCCTTATCATACCTCTCGTGTCTCGCCCTGCGCTGCCTGCTTCTTTACGAAAGCACTCCGAATATGCAGTAAAGCGAATAGGCAGTTCTTTTTCTTCCATTATTTTGTCAGCAACTAAATTTGTTAAAAACACTTCACTTGTGGGAATCAACCTCAATTCGTCGGTAGTTAAATACGAATCGTCAGAAAATTTCGGTAGCTGACCAACATTATACATAGCCTCGTTTTTCACCAAAGTCGGGTGGTACACCTCAGTATAGCCAAATTCATTAACATGCATTTCAAGCATAAAATTTATTAGCGCTCGTCCAAGCTTAGCTAACTGTCCTTTTAGTATCGTAAATCTTGATCCGGAAATTCTCGCCGCTTGTTCGAAGTCTATTAAACCTAATTTTTCTCCGAGTTCATAATGAGATTCTGGTACAAAATCAAACTGTCTTTTTCCTCCATATCTTCTCACCTCTAAATTAGAGTTCTCATCCGCGCCTATTGGCACATCTTGCGCAGGAATATTCGGCAAGTTAGATAAAACATTCACTAACTTATCCTTTTCTGCTTGTTCTTTTAAGCTGATTGCCTCTATCTCATTTGTGATGCTTTTTGACAACTCTATTTGCTCTTCACAGGGGCTCTTGCTCATTTTAAGCTTTTTTATTTCCTCTGTGATTTCATTGCGCTGCCTATTCAAATCCTGCAGTTTAGTGGTTAATGATCTTTTCTCGTGATCGATTTCTAATATCTCTTCCGCAGTAGATTCTCTAATTCCCCTGCTTTTCATTGCCTTTTCAAATCCTTCAGGGTTTTTGCGTATATATTCTATATCGTGCATATATTGTGCTATTACTAACATTGTTACTGTACTCCAAAAGCTCTTAATATTCAATATTTTCTCATACTACTAAAATTATTATGGTCGATTTTTTTGTTAGAATTTGTTAAAATTTAATTAACTTAGCGTTCATAGGGTGTAGTATGTTGGGCATTACAAAAAATAATCAAAAAGAGAGTACTTACTTTGCTGGTTATCTACGCTACTTGTGTATGCCTAGCAGGCACATTCGCTGCTGGCTGTTTAGGGGCGGTAATAGGATCCCCTCTATTGACCTTTCCACTTGCTATGCTCATCTCTAACCCCGTAGTTTGGGTTTTAATGGGAATAATTCTTACAGTAGCATACAAAATGGTTGTTGAACCTTTATTTTACTTAGCGAAGAACTATATTAATGGAAAAAGAGCTTCAAAGGGGGAAAAGAGTGAAGAAAAAGATACAGAACTACAAGATTTGCAAGGCAAGNCTCCAGAAAAGCAAGCAAGACCGAAAACCCCTGATAGGGATAGTGGTGTTATTACATCGGAAATAGCTATAGATAATAATTCTTTTTTACATCAAACAGAGAAAGAAAAGAATTATAATTACAAATTAACTACTACTGATATTAGAGTTATTGTAAAAAGCAAATATGGGTGGATAGCACACAAAAATAAAAAAGGCTTAAAAGATACTTCTGAAGGTGTGATTTTTGCTTGTCCTGACTCTACATCATCTTTAGAGCAAGAACTAAAAGAATATAAAAATAAAGTAGAACGAGAGGGTAGTGATTTAGTGTTCCTTTCAATCCTTAATTTAAATGGAAACCATTGGGTAACACTGGGTGTTTCTTACGACGAAAAGAGTGAAAAGTTTAGAGCTTGCTATTGAGATTCATTTGGTGAACCATTACCAGAAGAGGTATCAAGTGCGCTACAGAAAACTCTAGGAATAGACAATAGTAGTATTAGAAACTCAAAAGCTAAACAACAAGATGATAAGTATAATTGTGGAATATTTGCCTTAGAGAATGCTAAGAAAATTACAGATATGCTGAAAGCAGGCAAATCGTTTGATGAAATTGATGATCAGCTAAAATATGAACTTAGTTCAGAGCAATTAATAGAGAAGAGAAAGGAATTTGCAAAAGCGTTGAAAAAGGATGAACAAAGCAGGGCTGGCACGCCAAGCCCTGTATTAGGTGGTCCAGGAAATATAAGTCGTAAAGATAGCGGAGTAAGTTTAGATTCAGTAGAAAGTAAGCAAACAAAAATTGTTCAATATAATATTACAGGTGATGGCAGCTGCTTTTTCCATGCGGTATTTGGTGATAATAGCTCTGGTCAATATAAAACTGAAAAAGCACAAGATATGAGAATGGAATGGCACAAATTTTTAAGTCAATTTAACTCTTTGAATAATCCAAGGATGCCTGAGTTATTGAAGGGACAGATGCAGAAAGTTTTTGGTGCATTCTTAGAAAATCCAAATCATTTGATTGGTATGGCGGGCTCAATAAAAGATTTGGTTCAGCACACAAACAGACGGGTAGAGAAGATCAAAAAAAAGACTAATAAATTAATAAAAAAGTTATGTTGTCTTACGACATTAAAAGAAAATGAAGTTATAGGTGATTTAAGAAGCATTAGTGCTAGTAATCTCAATATTAGTGAAAGAAAATATGATAGAAATTATAATAGTGATACTGCAGCAAATTCTTTTCTCAATGGCAAATCCATTTATAGATCTTATCTAGAGGCAATCAGCAGCCAAAGTTACCATGTTTTCATAGAAGAAATTTCTATCTTAGCTTCGCTGGCTAATATTGAAATTGACGTCTACTATAAAAATAATGGTAATGATGTAAATACATTGTTTCTGCCAAATGCGGGAATGATAAATGAAGGTTATCAGCAGAACAACGAGCTATGGGGAAATAAAGAACAAGAAACGGTATACTTGGCACCTGGTCATTATGAGAGAGCTGAGATAGTAGAGGTAGAGCCTTCTCTTATGGAAAAAGTAAGTTCGGCTATACAAAGTGTTGTAACAGTATGTGTAAATGCGCTAGGTTTGAACACATAGAATATATGTCCCTACAAGTAGGAAATTTGACAATTGATTCTCCAGTTATTTTAGCTCCAATGTCTGGAGTGACTGATTATCCGTTTAGAAGTATTGTGAAGAAACTTGGTGCAAGTTTGTTAGTTTCAGAGATGATTGCAAGCAGAGCTATGATTATGCAAACTCGCCAGAGTTTGCAAAAAGCAGAAGTCGATGCATTAACTGCTGTGCAGCTTGCTGGGTGTGAGCCAGATGTTATGGCGGAGGCTGCAAAATTAAACGAGGACATGGGAGCAAAAATTATAGACATAAACTTTGGTTGCCCTGTTAAAAAAGTTGTAAACGGTTATGCAGGATCAGCGCTAATGCGTGATGAGAAAAAAGCCGCTGAGATAATTGAAGCTGTGGTCAAAGCAGTGAATATGCCAGTTACGGTGAAAATGCGCACTGGATGGAACGATGAAAATCGCAATGCCCCGAGACTTGCGAAAATTGTCGAAGACTTAGGAGCAAAAATGATCACTGTGCATGGAAGAACAAGAGCGCAGCTTTATAATGGTCAAGCAGATTGGAAATTCGTTAAAGAGCAAGTGAAAATTCCAGTTATAGTAAATGGTGATATTAAAAATTTAAATGATATTCAGAATGCTCTCAAAGAATCTGGAGCAGACGGAGTGATGATAGGTCGTGGTGCCTACGGTAAACCTTGGCTGATTAATCAAGCAATGAATTTTCTCAGTGGAAGTGAAACTTCTGAGCCAACAGCTTCAGAGAGATTAAGCATCATACTCGAGCATTACGACAATATTCTTGAGTACTATGGAAATGACACAGGAATAAAGATGGCCCGCAAACACATAGGTTGGTACAGTAGCGGGCTTCCAGGCTCATCTGAATTTCGTGTGAGAGTAAATTACATGACAGATAGCACAGAAGTGAAAGAAAATATTACTGGCTTTTTTGGTCAAGAGACACACTAGCTGTACTCAATTCGACTGATCGTANGCCACTACGCTCTCTTCCTCACCAGAGTGTAAATGACAACCATTATCCATCAACCATTCCTCGTCGTAAGTTTCAATATCGAAATATTTTTTATATTTATCCACATTATCACAAAGTGAAAGTACTCTGATCTTATTCATAATCAAACCTGTACCAGCAGGAATTAATCTTCCTACTATAACATTTTCTTTTAATCCACTTAAAGGATCACTCTTCCCGCAGAATGCTGCTTCTGTAAGTACTTTTGTTGTCTCTTGGAAAGAGGCAGCAGAAATAAAGGAG
>NZ_AWUH01000061.1:6478-6829 GCF_000689175.1 Wolbachia endosymbiont of Glossina morsitans morsitans
CTTTATTTTATTGCTACGTACAAAATCTTTAGCTAACCCTTCATCAACAAAACACTCGTACTTGGCAGTTGGTATACCATATCGTTTACATAATCCCTTGGTGAAAGACTTCGATCCCTCAAGTTTTGCAGTTGCTTGACTTGGAGCAAAAACATTTATTCCCTCTGCAACTAAATCATCAGCAAGCCCATCAATTATTGGTTGTTCTGGACCAATAACAACCAACTCTATATTTTCTCTCTTGCAAAATTGTGTAACATCCACTGAATTTTGAATATTTACATCCACAAGAACTCCCAAATTTTCCATGGCCTGGCGACCAGGAGTTACATATAACTCAGTCAAGATAGG
>NZ_AWUH01000061.1:7129-8925 GCF_000689175.1 Wolbachia endosymbiont of Glossina morsitans morsitans
GATTTTTTTAGAGCCCAAAGTAGAGCGTGCTCACGCCCACCAGAACCTATAACCAGAACCTTCATCTTTATTTCCTCGCTTTTCTATATGTCAAAATTATTATTTGCTTATAACAGTATCATTACTCATGTATTTTTGCAACACGTTTGGTATTGCAATCGACCCGTCAGAATTTTGATAATTCTCCATTATGGCAATAATCGTTCTTCCTATAGCTAAAGCTGAGCCGTTTAAAGTGTGAATATATTTTTTCATCTTTTTATCAGTTTCTGAAGAGTATTTAGTGTTCATCCTTCTTGCTTGAAATGCACCACAATTTGAGCAGCTTGATATTTCTCTATATTTATCTTGCTCAGGTAACCATACCTCTATGTCATAAGTCCTTTGTGCAGCAAAACCCATATCACCACTACAGAGTAGCATTACTCTATACGGTAATTCTAGTTTTTTTAATATCTCTTCAACAATACTCGTCATGCGCTCAAGTTCATCATTTGATTGGTCTTCAGTTGTGATACTAACCAATTCCACTTTACCAAATTGGTGTTGCCTTATCATACCTCTCGTGTCTCGCCCTGCGCTGCCTGCTTCTTTACGAAAGCACTCCGAATATGCAGTAAAGCGAATAGGCAGTTCTTTTTCTTCCATTATTTTGTCAGCAACTAAATTTGTTAAAAACACTTCACTTGTGGGAATCAACCTCAATTCGTCGGTAGTTAAATACGAATCGTCAGAAAATTTCGGTAGCTGACCAACATTATACATAGCCTCGTTTTTCACCAAAGTCGGGTGGTACACCTCAGTATAGCCAAATTCATTAACATGCATTTCAAGCATAAAATTTATTAGCGCTCGTCCAAGCTTAGCTAACTGTCCTTTTAATATCGTAAATCTTGATCCGGAAATTCTCGCCGCTTGTTCGAAGTCTATTAAACCTAATTTTTCTCCGAGTTCATAATGAGATTCTGGATCAAACTGTCTTTTTCCTCCATATCTTCTCACCTCTAAATTAGAGTTCTCATCTGCGCCTATTGGCACATCTTGCGCAGGAATATTCGGCAAGTTAGATAAAACATTCACTAACTTATCCTTTTCTGCTTGTTCTTTTAAGCTGATTGCCTCTATCTCATTTGTGATGCTTTTTGACAACTCTATTTGCTCTTCACAGGGGCTCTTGCTCATTTTAAGCTTTTTTATTTCCTCTGTGATTTCATTGCGCTGCCTATTCAAATCCTGCAGTTTAGTGGTTAATGATCTTTTCTCGTGATCGATTTCTAATATCTCTTCCGCAGTAGATTCTCTAATTCCCCTGCTTTTCATTGCCTTTTCAAATCCTTCAGGGTTTTTGCGTATATATTCTATATCGTGCATATATTGTGCTATTACTAACATTGTTACTGTACTCCAAAAGCTCTTAATATTCAATATTTTCTCATACTACTAAAATTATTATGGTTGATTTTTTGTTAGAATTTGTTAAAATTTAATTAACTTAGCGTTCATAGGGTGTAGTATGTTGGGCATTACAAAAAATAATCAAAAAGAGAGCACTTACTTTGCTGGTGAGGAATTCGTTATCTACGCTACTTGTGTATGCCTAGCAGCCACATTCGCTGCTGGCTGTTTAGGGGCGGTAATAGGATCCCCTCTATTGACCTTTCCACTTGCTATGCTCATCTCTAACCCCGTAGTTTGGGTTTTAATGGGAATAATTCTTACAGTAGCATACAAAATGGTTGTTGAACCTTTATTTTACTTAGCGAAGAACTATATTAATGGAAAAAGAGCTTCAAAGG
>NZ_AWUH01000061.1:8935-12645 GCF_000689175.1 Wolbachia endosymbiont of Glossina morsitans morsitans
AAGTGCGACCTTGGATCGACCGTCCGGAGGAGTATATAGGCAATGCTTAATTCTTTATTGGTATTTGATATTGAAACTATACCAGATGTAAATTCCTGCAAAAATTTACTCAATATTAGTGATGATAGTAGTGTAGAAGAGAAGAGGGATGCATTAACAAAATATCATCTTGAAATAACAAACGGGCAAAACTCTTTTCTGCGTCAGCCTTTTCACCTTGTTGTAGTTATTAGTTTTTTACTTTGCAATATAAGCTACCAGAGTGGTTATGAGGTGTTCACACTGCAAGAAATAAGATCTGGAGGCACACTAAATTCCAGTGAAAAGGAGCTAGTAAAAGGATTTTTTAACTACATATCAGAGAAAAAGCCAAGATTAGTTTCGTTCAACGGACGCACTTTTGATATACCAGTGCTGAAGTATCGTGCTATGGTCCATGGCATTCAAGCAGAATATTTTCATAAAGCTGGCGATAAGTGGAATAGTTACAATCAGAGATATAGCAGTGATTGGCATTGTGATTTGCTTGAATCCCTCTCTGATTTTGGAGCTTCTGCGAGAGTAAAAATGAACGAAGTTTGTGCAGCATTTAATCTTCCTGGTAAGATTGGAGTTGATGGGTCACAAGTTATGGGCTTATACGATAGCGGCAAGATACAAGAGATTCGAGATTATTGTGAAACAGATGTAATTAACACTTATTTGATTTACTTAAGGTTCATGCATCATCAGGGAAGGATTACTACTGAAAGCTACAACAAAAGTGTGAAAGAGCTACTTTTAGAGTGCGAAAAAAAAGAATACCTAAAGAAATTTAAAGAAGAATGGCAAATAACTTGTGGTGGAAAAATTTTACTTCCATAGAATAAATAGTCGAGTTATAATGCACTAACAAGAGAACCTCTGTACTAAATTTTGGTTAATATACACGTTGAGCATATTAAGAAAGTTGCTTTTAAGGTATTGCATTTTACTTTTATTTTCGTTATAAGGTTGCTTTAAGTTGAATTTTCAACATTTTTATACTATTTACATTTAAGATATGATTTCGAAATTTTTTGGGGGCACTTCATGAAAAAGTCTATGTATACTAGAACTGCTCTAGTTTCTTTATTAACTTTATGTTCTTTTAGCAGTTTTGCAGCTGACTTTTCTGATGAGAGTATGAAGGAAATAAAAAAGCAAGAGAGCACAAAAACTTCTGGAAAAACAGAAGTTATTAAAACATCAAATAAAAAACTGAAAGAAAAGATGGACAGAATATGTAATGCTGATCCAAGAAAAAAAGCTGAAGAGCTTAAGAAAAAAGAGGAGATCAGGGTAGCAAATGAGAAAAAAGCAAAGCTTATAGAGGATTCAAAAGCGAAAGCTCTAAACGCTAAGAATTCTAATATAGAAAAAGGTAAAGTTTCAAAAACTAAGCGTTCTAAAACTAAGAATGCTAAAGTTGAAGCTAAAGATGTAAAGAAGGATATAAAAGTTGTTAACAAAAATACAGAGGAAAAAGGTAAGGCAAGTCCTGTTGTTTCAGTTGGTGGAGTTGATATTATCGATACCAATCAAGGGCAAAGTAATTTAAGAATAACTTTTGGTGGTGTTGTTGATGCTCAAGGTTATGGCAAAGCTGGACCAAGTGGCGCAAATTATAAACGTTATAACGTTATGCCAAACAGATCTACAGAGTATTATAATGCCACTCCAGATATAACACAAGGAGCAAATCCAATATTCTATGAAGGAATAGGAAATATTGGTGATTACAGCAACGATATGGGTATGATTGCTGATGCAATATTGCACCTCAGAGCAGAAAATAAGAATGAAGATTTAGGTCTTCTTTATGGTACTGACGTACAGTTTCATGTTCCAGTGATCGAAGGTAAGGGAGCTTCACAGGGTGTTTATGCTGCAAAAGGCAGAAGTGCGCATGTGTTTGTTAACTCAAAATATGGTGACGTGAAGCTTGGTTACCAATTTGGTCCTGAGACTGTGATGAGGCTTGATGCAACAAGAATTGCGACTGTTGACGGAGCTGCAGATAGTGACTGGTTCAGAAAAGTGAACTTAGAAGGAAGCGCTGCTAGCTTTCCATTTTACGTAACACCACGTCTTTACACTGAAAGTTTTTCGAGTGAAAGTGAAAAATTCTCTTTCCGTATGGCAGGGAAATATAACAAAGGCGTTACGACTACACTGCCATTTAGAGTTGCTTACTACTCACCAAATTATATGGGCGCAAGATTTGGTATCAGCTACTCACCTCGTTATGATAGTGGTTTGTTTACTGTAAAAGAAACAGTTTCAGAAGATAAAGGCGGTAAGATAGAACATAAGGAAACGATAAAGCATGTCGGCCCAGACTATGAGCACATAGTAAGTGCTGGTGCATCATATGAATATAACTTTGATAAACATAACATAAAAGTTAAAACTTCTGCAGTTGGTGAATATGGCTTTCCAAAGCAACCAAGTAAAGATAAGCATCTTTATAAGGAGTTTGTGGAGTATAATGATCTGATGGGTGTTAATTTTGGTGTAAGCGCTGATTATAAGATTAATGAAGATCAAGGCGTAAAGTTTGCTTCCTCTTTTGCATACTTGGGCAAATCTGGTCAACCGAAGGGTATTAAAAAATTAATTGGTGATACCTATACGGAAATTGATAGTAAAGATGCTACTGTTGGCAAAAGAGTGGAAGGGCTGAAAGCTCAATTTGGTAAAGATAGTATAGATACCATGTATTGGACTGTAGGAGCTGGGTATCAACATGAGAATATCTACACAAGTTTGACGTATTTTGGCAGCAGAATGAATGACAAAGATATGCTTCATGATGGTGCACTTGGCGTTCAATATGATCTGTCTCCTGCATGCAGTAAGAACAAATTTGTTTCTTACGCAGCTCTCCATTATTTTATGACTAACGAAACAGGTAAGCTGAAAGATGAGTCTGATGCTGATGTACCTTCTAACCAAGGAATTCTCCTTCTTACTGGCGTGAAGTTTTCTTTCTAACCAGCCAGTATACACCACAGTTAACTGTGGTGTATTCTTGTCTGTTAGTGTTTATTTGTCGATCAAATAAACATATGGTGTCCTCTGTCCTGTCATCCCAGTGCGTGACACACAACTGTACGAACATTGTGATTTGAGGACACTCCACCAAGAAGGATGTCATCCCAGTGCCCAGACACTGGGATCCAGCTTTCCATGCAACTTCATCAAAAGCGTTTATTCAGCATAAGATCAGCCACTTTTTATGCTCACCAAATCAGTTTGCTTACTTACAAGCAAAATTTCCTGGATTCCAGTGTCAAGCACTGGAATGACACCCTATGGTCACCGGAATGACGCTTTATGGCTACTTAGATGATGAGAAAAGAACACACTGCCCTTATTCTACTGGCCGTATAGCCCTGCTTTCTCTTTTCCTGAGAAGCAATCCTTAACTGTAAAGACTTTCAAAATTCTTACATAAAAGAGAAAAAAGAACATCCATTTAGAGGCAACGCATGTCAAAAAATGATTGATATATATCAAGAGAGAATTGTTGGATATCAGGAGAAAATTCGTCAAAACTTAAACCAAATAAAAGCGATATTAAAAAGTGCGCCGCAAGAAATTGATGATGTGGAAGAATTCGAGGAAATAATTGATGATATACATGAAGCAAAGCAGTGTGATGAAATTTTTGATCCAGCTTTAATTTG
>NZ_AWUH01000061.1:12655-16842 GCF_000689175.1 Wolbachia endosymbiont of Glossina morsitans morsitans
ACCGTGACTCAGCCGCTTTTAAGCCGCAACTAATCTAAATTATAAACGTTAAGAAATTTACTAAACAGAAAAAAAGGACAAAGAAACCCTAGGGTAGCTAATTATTCACTATCCATTTTTTAAGTTGGCGTTTTTTGTATGTTTTAAATAGCATATTTCAGCTTGTGTAGCTAGAAATTTGATAAAGACATGAGGTGCACATAGTGCAAAAAATTAAGCATGATTCACGCCAAATACATTAAGTTTTTTGTCATTAATCCACTGCAGAGATTGCGAAGATAAATAAATAGCTTCAGTTTCATGATAAGGGGGCTGGCGAAGGGTGTCAAGGAAGTTTTTCGTTTCATCCAATACGCTGCCAAAAGTTTGTTATGCAAGAGATCCCATAAATTGGGTGTCATAATAACTACACCCACATTAATTTTGGTGTACGTGACCTTGAAAAATCGTGATTCAATACTTAAATCATTAGGGTGGTAGGCAAATAATGGAGCTCAAAATGCATAATGTACAAGAAACTGAAAATTTAAAATTTGACGCTGAGGTAGGGAAAGTACTGAATATAGTGATTCATTCACTTTACACCAATAAAGACATTTTTCTGCGTGAATTAATATCAAATGCATCAGATGCATGTGATAAGTTGCGCTATGAATCTCAACTAAACCCTAATTTGCTGGATTTGAGTGACGAATTAAAAATCACTATCAGCTCCAATAAAGATAAGAACGAGCTATATATCACTGATAATGGCATTGGAATGAATAGACAGGATTTAATAGACAATCTTGGTACAATTGCAAGCTCTGGTACGCAGAAGTTCTTGGATGCGATTAAGAATAGCAAGGATTCAAGCCAAACTGTGGAGCTGATTGGGAAGTTTGGTGTTGGTTTTTACTCAAGCTTTATGGTTGCATCAGAAGTAATAGTAGAATCGAGAAAAGCTGGAGAAGAGGAGTCTTGGATCTGGCAATCCAAAGGAGATGGGGAATATTCAATCAGCAAGTCAGATAATCAAGTCCCTCGCGGAACCAAAATTACGCTCATTATGCATCCTGAAGAAAACGAGTTTTTAGATAAATTTCGTGTTGAAAATATTGTCACTACTTACTCTGATCACATAAATTTTCCTGTTGAATTTATAGACGAAGAAGGAAAAAGTGAAAAGTTAAACAGTAAGGCTGCAATTTGGACTAAGCCAAAAAATGACGTTACTCAAGAGGAGCACAACGATTTTTTCCGCAGTGTTGCTCACGTTGGCGGGGAGCCCTGGATGATATTGCATAATAAAAATGAAGGTGCAATAGAGTATACAAATTTGCTTTATGTTCCTTCTATAAAACCTTTTGATTTATTCCATCCAGATAGACGTTGCTCTGTGAAGTTATATGTAAATAAAGTATTTATCACTGAAGATAACGTACAGATTATACCACAATACTTGCGTTTTCTGAAAGGCGTGGTTGATTCACCGGACTTGCCTCTTAATATCAGCAGAGAAACGCTGCAGAATGATCGTGTTGTTGAGCAGATCAGAAAATCTCTCACTAAGCGTGTGATATCAGAGCTCGGTAGAAAAGCAAAAGAGAATTTAGAGGAATATACAAAATTCTGGACCAATTTTGGTGCAGTTTTAAAGGAAGGTCTTTGTGAAGCTATGCCAACTGATGAGAGAGAAGCACTACTCTCAATTTGCAGATTTCATAGTACTGGTGATGAGAAATTAGTCAGCATTGATGACTATATAAGCAAAATGAAGCCTGAGCAGGAACATATCTATTATCTCACCGGAAATAGCCTCGATTCAGTGAAAAACAGTCCGCAACTTGAGGGGTTCGTCAGTAAAGGGCTGGAGGTTCTTCTGTTCGTTGATCCAGTGGATGATTTCTGGACTAGTGTCATTCATGAATATAAAGATCAAAAGTTTAAGTCTGTGACTCGCGCTGATGTTGATTTGGAAAAGTTCTCTTCAGAAGAAGATAAGAAAAATGAAGAAAACAAATCGAATGAAGAAAAAACTGAGGAAACTATATTGCAATATTTTACCACAGTGCTTGGAGATTCAGTAAAAAGCGTAAAAATTTCCAAAAAATTGACTGATAGTCCCGTATGCCTAGCGGTTGATGAAGGTGCTATGGATCTTCGCATGGAGCGTTTTTTGCATGAACAAAAGCAGCTAAATTACCGCACGCCAAAGGTGCTTGAAATTAACACTAAGCATCCTGTAATAAAGAGTATAATGAAATCTTATGCTGAAAGTGGTGAAAACCCAACATTGGAGGACATGGTTCACTTATTGTTTTACCAAGCTTGCATCGTGGAAGGCGAAGAGATGGATGACGCGAGCAGCTTTGCTAAGAGACTGAATAATTTGCTTGGCAAGATTTCTGTTTAATGCTATACCTAGCTTAGCTGCTAGTTAGGAGGTAAAACATGTTTGGTTCCAATTTTAGAGACTTTCTATCACAAGATACAACTTCACAGGGCCAATCAAATTCTGAAAGATTAATCAAAAGTTGGCATGGTTTTGAAAAACCAGATCCTGAAGATTCAGGTATTGAAGAAGAGTTTGAAGTTTTAGATAGCGAAAGTCAAGAGATACCAGCTACTCCATGTAGCACACCCCCTGAAGATCTAAGTTTAGAGAATGCAATACTTGCAAACTTTCCTGATGGTTGTGATAGGTCGTTTACTGTAGAGTTAAAAGATGAAGATTCATATGGTATCATTCCTAAAAACTTAACTTTTGCTGAGATTATAAATATCTTAAATCAAGCTATACAAGAGGATAATTGTGAAGAATTAGACAAGGTTGTACAAAATATTGAAGATTATGAAGGCAGGTCTATTACGCTGGATAATGAAAATCTCAAAGATTTCTGTTCAAATCAACTTAATTTGGAGTTACAAAACGGAAGCAACCATCAACATATATATTCAAATGTACTATCACAATATAAATTTGATCAAGAGGGTTTCAAGTATGATTATTCAGTAAAAGAATTGGTACTATTGGCAATTGCAGCTAATGACAAGCTAGTAGAGCAATATCAGGATTTTCTTTTTGCTGAAGGAAATTTAAGTCTTTTACCTCTCCTTGTTGGTGGTCAAAAATATATTGAAGCTTTTATAGAAAAATTCCATGGTACCGATGGAGTTTATGGAAGATTAAAAGATCAAACTATACAACTTGTCGAACCTAATAAGATTGGTTTTTTCCCAGTTATAGCATTAAGAAAAGAGCAAGAATTATTAAATGCAGTTTTTGTCGAATACGTTTTAAGAGATTTTGGACAGGTGTTAAAAACAAGTAATCCTGATTCTTTGTATGGTGTGCTTGAAACAGCGTCTCTGATCAAAAATGAAGAATTCATCACGATAGTGCCTATCCATAAGTCCAAAAAATATATCGATATCGGTAGAGTCAAACACAAGGAAATATTTTGCCCGAGATCTCTTACCTCCTTGGCTGCATTAACAGAAATGAAAAATCGAACATATTGTGTTACGCTCTTTTGTGGTCGCGATCACCGTCGCTGCCCCGTTATAAAGTAGCTTGCGCCTGGATATGGCCTGGCACGCATTATACGATAAATGGGTTACGATATATGAATGCTGAAAAACATAGGAGCTCGTGGCAAAAAAGAAATTTATGATTTAATTCTGAAAACTGCATTGGATGCTGGTAATATTGCATTTATCGAGCACTTGTGTGAAAAATGTGCTAAATGCAGCAATAATGTTATCGGCTATCTCAATCAAAAATTTAAAAATAACGAATTTGATAACATACACGAATCAATCCTCATTGCATTGTCTAATGTTGAATACACAAACACAGACGTTATAGTCGAGGTGCTTTTTTACACTAAAGAAATCCATCAAAACGTGTCACATAATGAGCAAGTGATTAGGCCGGTCATACAGAATATACTGAAAAATGCAACACGCTACTCAATAGGCCAAGAAGATTACTCCTTAGTCAAGGAAGTATGTTACTTATACACAGAAGAGGGTGCAATTAACGTAATTTTTCAAGAGGAGTGTAAGATTTTTAAATCTAGCATAGAAAAGCGCATAGAAGATCTGGAAAAGGAAAACAAATTATTGCAATCTGAAGCTTTACGTGAATATAACAGCCGTCTTCCAGGTATTGTAAATGGATTACTTCAGACTGCTTGCATAGT
>NZ_AWUH01000062.1:0-5952 GCF_000689175.1 Wolbachia endosymbiont of Glossina morsitans morsitans
CCAGTGTCAGCTACTCGGATGACAGGAGAAGGGGCTACTTGCATGACGGTGTCGGTAAACTTAGAGCTATAACAACTATTTGCCTTTTTTCTGCTTAGGTTATGCAAGAAGTCTACTGTCTGAGAAAAGGTAGATAAAAGATGAAAACAGATAGAAGTATTTTAGTAGCTCAAAAAGAACGTTAAGTCATGCTTTTTATTTATATTGACAGCGTATATGACATCGTTTACGATTAAAGTCAATAACAATAATTTATATTTATCATGTTTGCAGTAATTGAGACTGGTGGAAAGCAATATTTAGTAAAAGAAGGTAGTATAATAAAGGTAGGGAAGTTAGAAGCTGAAGAAAAAAAAGAGGTGGAAATCAATAAGGTGATTTGTATTTCAAATAATGGCTTATCTTATTCATCTAATGCTACTGTTAAAGCTGAAGTGTTGGAGCAGTGCAGGGGGGAAAAAATTATAATCTTTAAGAAGAAAAGAAGAAAAAATTACCGTAGGAAAACTGGTCATAGGCAGTATATAACTGTTCTTCGTATAAATGAAATTAGTCTTCAAAAGTAAGAGGTAAGATATGGCAACTAAAAAATCAGGTGGTAGTTCCTGTAATGGTAGAGATTCAGCGGGTCGTAGGTTAGGAATAAAGAAGAATGGGAAGGTTATTCCTGGTAACATAATTGTGCGCCAAAGAGGCACAAAATTCCATCCTGGGAAGAATGTTGGTATAGGTAAAGATCATACGATTTTTGCTAAAGTAGAAGGCTGGGTCAGCTTTAGAAGGTCAGCAAATAAAAAGACTTTTATTGATATCGTGCCTACAGATAATATGAAAGCTTCAGCTTGAATAAATCATGGGTCTGTAGCTCAGGTGGTTAGAGCGCACGCCTGATAAGCGTGAGGTCGGAGGTTCAACTCTTCCCAGACCCACCATTTAGTAGTTACTAACTGTGTTTTCTATAGCGGTTTTGATATTGTATAAGCAAAAACATGAGTTTATATAAAAATTTAGTAACCAGTGAATCAGTGGCGGCTGGTCATCCAGATAAAGTAGCAGATCAAATTTCAGATGCAATACTTGATGAGTACCTTTTTACTGATCCTTTTGCGCGAGCTGCAATAGAGACTTTAGTCACCAAAGATAACGTTATTATAGCTGGGGAAGTGTTTGGGCCTAACATCAAAAATAGCAGGATTGAAAGTATTGTACGGAATACAATAAAAGATATTGGTTACAAGCACGATGGGTTCCACTGGAGAAAAGTGAAAGTAAATATATTGCTGCATGAGCAATCAAATGACATTGCAATAGGGTTGGATCAAGGTGCTGGAGATCAGGGCATAATGTATGGCTATGCAACAACAGAGACAGAAAACCTTATGCCGGCACCCATTTTTTATGCACACTCGATTCTGAAAAATATCATGAGTGCAGTTAAAGAAGCGAAACTTGGTCCAGATGCAAAGTCACAAATCACTTTGGCATATGAGAATAACCTCCCGGTATGTGCTGAAAGTATTATTGTCTCAATACAGCACCCTGAGGATTTGGATCAATCAAAAGTAAAAGAAATAATTTACCCTTACATAGTTTCATCTTTACCTGAAGGATGGATGTGTCCTGAGGAAAATCTCTTAGTCAATCCAACTGGTAGATTTGTTATTGGTGGACCGGTTAGTGATTGTGGATTAACCGGACGAAAAATTATGGTTGATACTTATGGAGGTTATATTCCACACGGTGGAGGAGCGTTTTCCGGAAAAGATGCAACCAAAGTTGATAGATCTGCGGCTTATATGGCAAGATATCTTGCTAAAAATATTGTCTTTGCAGGTTTGGCTGAACGTTGTCTTGTGCAGCTTTCTTATGCAATTGGTGTATCAAAACCTACTTCATTCTATATTGATACATTTGGTGCGAATAAGGTAGAGGAAAGAGTAATTAAAAAGTTTATCGAGAATAATATAGATTTATCAACAAAAGGCATAATCAAGCATTTATCGCTTAATCATCCTATATATAAACGTACAGCCTGTTATGGACATTTTGGTAAACAGTCGGAAAGGGACGGTGGATTTTCTTGGGAAAGCATGAACTTGTCTGCTGATCTTTGTAGAGAATTCAATATAGAAGGTAATAGTAAAATTTCTTTAGATTGCTAAAATTTTTGATTTACAGCCACATATTTATATACTAGCTTATTGTTAAAGCATAGCACGCTTTTTCATAATAATTATACCACATTAGTAATAATTTTTATATTCAATTTTTATTGTGAGGCTTATAAAGTGTATAACGAAATAGAAGGAGAACTGTACAACGTAATTGTAAAAGAGTTTTCTGATCTTATTGATAAAATAAAAGAACACCCTTTTAATGTTGAATTGATAAATAATACATTAGATTATGAAAAATTCAAATTCTACCTTCAGCAGGATTTTCTGTATTGTATAGATTGCGCTCGTGCTTTTTTAATTGTTGCAGCTAGAGTTGATGATATTGAAATGATGAGTAGTTTAATCAATTTGGCACAAGGAGCATTTTATGTTCGAGAACAGTATAAAAAATATTTTGAAGATTGTGATCTATCTGATGATCACAAAAAGTCAAGAGCTTGTTCTGCCTTTACTGACTTTTTCATGAGTGCCGCATATCACAATTCTGTTAATGAAGCTTTAGTAGCATCTTATTCTTGCTTTAACATATACCAAATCGTTATACGCCATATGGTAAATGAAATAACAACTAAAGGGGTTAAAAATAACAAATACAAAGAGTGGATCAACATTTATAGTAGCGAAACAGTAAATGCTGTAATTGATGAGGTTACTGATATTACAAATAAGCTATATAAAAAAGCTAGTGACTGTGAAAAAAAGAGGATGTATGAGTTTTTTAAGAAAGGGCTGGAATTAGAAATAATGTTTTGGGATGAGGCATATTACTCTAATATATCTAGCAAAGAATATTAGCAGCGGATTATTTACGTTAACTTGATCTTTTATCGGTAACTACAGTGTTCAGTGGCATAATTAGGAGCTGTTACGGGTCAAATCTTTTAAAGGATATAATTAAGCACCCTTTTAATGTTGAGTTAGCGAATAACACCCTAAATATAGAGAACTTCAAGTTCTATGCTCAACAAAAGACGTTGTTCTTAGGTGATTATATTCGTACCACCTTAATTACTGCATCCAGAATGGAAGATTATAGTAGTATTATCTCGCTTGCTGAAGTAGCCCAAAGAGTAGTGACTGTTAATAGAATGCTATATGACTACTACTTTACTATGTACGGTATAAGTCGCGAAAAGAAATCTCTTGAGTGTTTTAATTTCACTAATTTTCTTTTATCCATCTCGCATAGTAATACCTATGAGGCTATGACGGTTTTGTATTCTTGCATGTTTATATACGAGACTGTCGTTGATAGCATGAAAAATAGATTCAAGAAAAATAATAGATATAGGGATTGGTTTGATTTTTGTTACAGTGATTCAGTAAAGTCTGGATGCATTATTTTGGAAAATATTGTTGATGGATATTGCAGCAGAGCAAGAGAAAACGAAAAGAGCAGAATGCTTGAGTTGTTTAGAATAACTGCACAATTTGTGTTAGATTTTTTGAACGGTGCATATAATTTTTCAAGATTCAATCAATTTCCTAAGGAACATTGACAATTTTAAGCTAATTTGTATCCTTAGTAAGTATTTTTTAAAATGCTATGAAAAGTAAAGAACATGATTTTCATTTAGTGGATCCAAGCCCTTGGCCAATTGCTGTATCAGCAGCAATTCTTATTCTTGCACTTGGATTAGTTGGCGCGCTTCATAAACAAATTGTCGGAATGTTTTGTTTAGTTTTGGGAATCTCCGCAGTATCAGGGGTGCTGTTTTATTGGTGGAGAGATGTAATAAGGGAGGCCATTTATGACAAATGTCACACTGCCATTGTAAAACATGGACTCAAATTTGCAATGTACTTGTTTATTCTCTCGGAGGTCGTATTTTTTATAGTGTTCTTTTGTTCATTCTTTAAAGCCTGGCTTGATCCAGTTTTTTTATTTGAGGCGTTTTCTCCTGCAAAAAAAGTTGAATGGCCCCCTGATCCGTGGTCACTACCATTCATGAATACATTAATATTATTGCTTTCTGGTACAACAATTACTTGGGCAAATCACTCTTTACTTAAAAATGATAAAAAGAGCATGATTAAAATGCTGTCCATAATTCTATTGCTTGGAGTTTTTTTTATAATAGTGCAAGCAATAGAGTATCATGAAGCGAGTTTTTCTCTACAAGAAACAGGAGAAAAGCTTATTTATACATCCAATTTTTATATGATTACCGGTTTTCACTGCGCACACGTTGTAATAGGAATAATATTTTTATCAGTGTGTTTATTTAGAGCACGGAAAGGCCAATTTACACTTCAGGACCATTTGTGCTTTGAGTTTGCCTCCTGGTATTGGCACTTTGTAGATGTAGTCTGGATATTTTTATTTTTGTTTGTCTATTGGTTAAGCGTTTATTAAGTGGTTAAAATAATAGGTTAGATCCAGGAATAAGCAAGACTGGGTGGGCCATTATCAGCCTGAACGAAAAAAATAATATTGAATTTTTGGGCGGCGGTACCATATCAACTGATGGTAAATTGGGTACAGGGGAACGCCTACATATAATTTTTGAACAATTAAAGAAAGTATAGCTCTTTTTACAATAATCCGAACAGACCGTAATATGCTACTGGCCTGCTATAGCCATAAACACATATCTTATCGCATTCGGACTATTATAAGAAAGGCTATAATTTCCCTATACTCTCCGAATGAAGCTGCGGTGGAGAAAATTTTTGTTAATAAAAATCCTAAATCTTCACTAACTTTAGGATATGCAAGAGGGGTTGTAATTTTAGCGTTAAAAATAACAAAGCTAACTATGAATGAATATGATGCAAACTATGTAAAAAAAAAGCATTACCGGAAATGGCCATGCTGGTAAACCGGAAATGGCAAATAGCAAAAAGCAAATAGTTAAAAATTTGAGTATAAAATGCCACCATGCTGCTGACGCTCTTGCTGTAGCAATTTGTCATGCTTATACGAAAGGTTCTTGTTTTGTTGAGTAACTTTTATATGGGATTCAGTTTCAAGATTTCCAGATCTGGAAAAACTATTTGATTGTATTTATCTTGTCTAACGTTCGTTGCAAAATAATACATGCGGAGATTTTATCATCTATTTTTTTCGATTTTGTGATTGATATTCCAGTAATTTTTAGTGTATGAGTTGCGATAGATGTTGAGAAGCTTTCGTCTTGTAAGTATATATTTACTTTATATTTTTTTATTATTTTATTTGCGAATTGGATTATAGTTTTACACCATTTAGTTTCTTGCTCGTCCATTTTTAACGGTAGTCCTATTACCATTGATCCAGATTCATTTTCTTTGAATATTCTATGCAGATAACCTAAATCTTTGCTCATATTTTTTCTGTGATATATGCTATGAGCTGTGGCTATGAGCTGTGTTTTATCGCTAAATGCTATGCCTATTTGCTTTTCTCCCATGTCAAGGCACATTATGCGCTTATCTTTTGGAATAGACTTTAGAAACTCATCTGGATTTCTATGTAGCATCTATTAGACTTCCTTTAAAGTGACCTTACCAAAAAAGTGGAGAGAAAGTTAAGAAAATTTTTTACAAAAAGAATAATGAATCAAATTGCTCAGGAATGCAGTAGACTTCTTGCATAACCCAAACTAAGTAGAAAAAAGGTATCATTTAAGTAGCTGACACTGGTTTCCATCCAAAAGGGCAGTGCCCCTATGATGTCATTCCAGTGCTTGACACTGGAATCCAGACTTCAATTGTTATACTTGTAAATAAGTCTGGAACGTTCATCTCAAAATGTAGTATTTTTGTTGAAATAGCTCAACTGGATTCCAGCGTC
>NZ_AWUH01000063.1:0-1300 GCF_000689175.1 Wolbachia endosymbiont of Glossina morsitans morsitans
AGGATTTGTAATTTTCGAGGCCACCTATGTGTTCGCTTTCGCTACGGCCTGGTAATTCGCCCTTATCCTACGATAACGTTGTCGGTAGGCTTCAACACTTTGGTCTCCCTACATGCTGCTACCCAAGCTACGGGACTCCGACTTTTATCCCGGTAGGTTTAACTCCTACTGAACATACTCACCTTCTCTGGACACACGCTGGAGATTTACTTACCACTGCTACGTGCTGGAAATGAAAGCTCGCAGGTGGAGAAGTAATGGGATTCACTGACTATGATGAAGACTTAAATATTGATAATATACTCTATAAATCTTCAAGTGGATTTACAGCCAGTAGTATAATATTAAACAGCGATTTAAAGACTGATAATTTGGAAATTGAGGAAATATTAAATAGTGTTGATAGCAAAGAAAAAGATGTTTTATCAGGAGAGTACTACTTTGCAAATATTGAGATATTTCTTGTGAATTAAAAAGACTTGACCCAGGGAACAATGAATCTACATTCAGGAATTTTTGGTAAAGTGACATTAAGTAGTGGAAGATTTATTGCTGAAATTAGAGCGCTCTCAGCAAAGCTTGAGAGAAGCATAGCAGAATTGTACTCTCCTGCATGCAGAGCACAATTTTGCGATGATAAATGTAAAGCCGATACTAAAAAATTTAGTAAAATAAGTACAATCACTAAAGTAATAGATGAAAGAAGATTTGAAGACACGAATTTAACTGAGAGTGATGAATATTATAAGCACGGAATAGTAAAATTCTTTGGCTCAATAGCGTTTGAAGGTGTAGTAAAAGAATATAAAAATAAAGTAGTTACGTTGTTTACTTCGCCTCCATACCAAATTTTTGCTGGAGATAAATATTCAATACTCGCAGGTTGCGATAAAACATTTCCAACTTGCAGAAGCAAGTTTAACAATACTGTGAATTTTCGTGGTGAACCCTATATACCAGGTTTTTATATTGTTTAGCAGTACAATTTTCAATATTATGAATAAGCATGGAAAAGTGGCTGAGTGGTCTAAAGCACACGCTTGCAAAGCGTGCACATATGAAAATATGTCGGGGGTTCGAATCCCCCCTTTTCCGTATGTTACTTCTAGAATAGTACAAAACCCCCGGTCGCGCACACAACTGTACGAACATTGTAATATGGTACAATGTTACATCTATGCGGTGGTAATTTACGATAAATTCATTTAGCCATTTCAAATTTAGCCATACCAAGTCAGTAAATTGATTAAGCAAATAACACTTGAGTAGCAGTTCCTTCCCACGATTATAGCCTTTCTTA
>NZ_AWUH01000064.1:0-808 GCF_000689175.1 Wolbachia endosymbiont of Glossina morsitans morsitans
TAAATGTCTCTTTCTCTTGTTAGTTCTTTTTTAGATCAAATCTTTCTTTGTCATAAGGAGCCTTTGCCTGGAAATGCGTATGCTCCAGACATTTTTCCATCATATTTTCTTACTTAACATACTACCATCTATACCTAGATCTTTTTCTATTTTTGTACTTGCTTGACCTGTTTCTTTAACCAGCTTAACAGCTTCTAATTTGAATTCTGCTGTATATTCTCTTCTATTTTGTCATATTTTGAAAAAACGTTTTATTTACTCCGAAAACGTCTTAACTTTCTCTCTACTTTTTCTGGGTAAGGTCACTACTTGGATGACAGATAGTAGTGCGAAAGTCTCTTACAACTTACTTTTAATTAGTCTAACCCATGCGTGCCAATCCCTCTCACCAAGATTGCTTTCAAAAGATAGGAGATCCTTTACAGCTTTTGAGCAAATTTCTTCACTTTGAATTGATAACTCCTTATTCATTGCTAACGTTAAACATTGAGTTTTGCACGCTTGTTCTAAATGATACGTGTAAAACATTGCTTCTTGTATAGTCCGACCACACGTTATAGATCCATGATTACGCATTAACATGACAAAATTTTCTTTCAGATCAGCTATTAACCTCTTTCCTTCTGTATCGCTAAGTGCTAGGGAATTATAATTATGGTAAGAGATTTTATTGTAAAAGTGCAGTGCCCATTGACTTATAGGAAGCAGCCCATCTTTGAGAGAAGAAACCGCTACAATAGAAGGTGTATGCAAGTGAAAAATTGCTTGAATATCTTTCCTTGCTTGATAAACAAAACCATGAATTATA
>NZ_AWUH01000065.1:0-1304 GCF_000689175.1 Wolbachia endosymbiont of Glossina morsitans morsitans
ACGCGATAATTATGAATATATAATCATCGATTGCCCTCCATCACTTGGGCTTCTAACCATAAATGCTTTGACTGCTGCTAATTCTATTATTGTCCCTCTTCAGTGTGAATTTTTTTGCTCTGGAAGGATTAAGCCATTTAGTTAAAACTGTAGAGCTGATAAAAAGGAATAACCTAAACCCTTTTTTGGCAATAGAAGGGATAGTGTTAACAATGTATGACAGGCGTAACAAACTCAGTGAACAGATTAAAAACGATATTTGCCAGTATTTAAATGATAAAGTATACAAAACTATCGTCCCATTGTATGAGACTGTTATTCCACGTAACGTACGGTTATCAGAAGCGCCCTCTCATGGAAAACCTGCTATTGTGTATGATCTTAAGTGTCCTGGTGCACAAGCATATATAAGTTTGGCAAGGGAAATTTTAAAAAAGCACGCGAGCAGTTGTAAGGAGAAGAAACTAGTAAGCGAGGGCGTAGTATGAAGGATGATAGACGCCTTGGCAGAGGTCTTGCCGGCCTCATAGGCGATAATTATGATAATAAAGAAGATCGACAAGAGCATTTGCCTATTTCATTACTGCACCCAAGCAAATTTCAACCGAGGAAACATTTTGACGAGGAGTCATTAAGAGAACTTGCAAATTCGATAAAGAAAAGTGGCATTATACAGCATATCGTGGTACGCAAAGATTCAAATGATGACGGTTATGAAATAATAGCCGGGGAACGTCGTTGGCGAGCAAGCAAGATTGCAAATCTTAATAGTGCACCGGTTATCATAAAAGATCTGAGCGACAAGGAATGCTTGGAAGTATCCATAATTGAAAACATACAAAGACAAGATATTAATCCAATAGAAGAAGGTGAAGCGTATAAGAAACTGATAGATGAGTTTTTCTATACACATGAGGAATTAGCTTCAGCTATAGGCAAAAGCCGCAGCCACATAACCAATATGATTCGGATGTTGTCACTTCCCTGTAGGGTAAAAACAATGATCAACGAGAAAAAACTATCTATGGGTCATGCAAGAGCGTTGATTAATGTTGAAAATGCTGAAGGTATTGCAGAAAGAATAGTTTCTCAAGGCTTAAGCGTTAGACAAACTGAAAAATTGATAAAAGATTTGCATCAAGGCAACAACCAAAAAGAGCAGAAATATACTAGAAATCAAGATATGACGGTAATAGAAGGCGCTATATCTTCTCAACTTGGTTTAAAGATCAAAATTAATGACAACAATTCTAAGGGTAAAGTTATGATACGGTATAATAATTCAAATGAATTGGATCTAATAT
>NZ_AWUH01000066.1:0-6270 GCF_000689175.1 Wolbachia endosymbiont of Glossina morsitans morsitans
ACATTAGAGAGAAGGCAGCAGAAAAACTTTACTCAGAGCTTGGGAAGATTCATTCGTTACGAAAAGAAATGACTATAGTGGTGGCTGGGTGTGTAGCGCAAGCAGAGGGAGAAGAAGTGTTCAGAAGGGCTCCTTTTGTTGATATTGTTGTTGGTTCGCAGAGTATCGCTACCTTACCGGAGCTGATAGTCAAAGCAAGCAGAAGTAAAGGTCATGTAATAAACACTGATTTTCCTGAAGTTGCAAAGTTTGATAAATTGCCAGATGAATGCTATGGCAATAGCCAGGGGTCTTCTGCGTTTCTTGCCATACAAGAGGGTTGTGATAAATTTTGTACGTTTTGTGTAGTGCCCTATACTCGTGGAGCTGAGTATTCACGGCCAATGAATGAAGTATTTCGTGAAGCATTGAAATTAGCTGCAAATGGGGCAAATGAGATCAATTTGCTTGGTCAGAACGTCAATGCTTACCATGGGGAGTGCGAAGGGGAAGTGTGGGATTTAGGAAAATTAATTAGTCATATTGCTAAAATTGAAAAGCTAGAGAGGATTCGTTATACAACTTCTCATCCAAGAGATATGCATGAATCTCTCTACTTGGCACATGCGGAAGAGCCAAAGCTCATGCCGTTTGTTCACCTGCCTGTGCAGTCTGGTTCGAATAAAATATTGCACGCGATGAACAGGAAACACACTGCAGAGGAGTATTTGGAAATAATAGACAGATTTCGCAAATTGAAACCTGAAATCGAATTTTCTTCTGATTTTATTGTTGGTTTTCCTGGAGAAACCGAAAAAGATTTTGAAGAAACTATGAAATTAGTAGAAAAAGTTAGATATGCTCAGGCTTATAGTTTTAAATACAGCCCAAGACCAGGCACACCGGGAGCGGAAAGAAAAGATCAAGTACCAGAAGAGGTTAAAACAGAGCGCCTTCTTCGTTTACAGAAATTAATTAGTAAGCAACAACTTGAGTTTAACCAGAGTATGGTAGGCAAAACTATACCTGTTCTATTTAGCGATAAAAAAGGTAAACACCAAAACCAAATTATTGGTAAAAGCCCATATATGCAATCAGTGTGCATTGATGATCCTGAAGGTAAATACAGAGACAAAATAGTAAACGTGAAAGTGTTGGAAGCTCGGCAAAATAGTTTGTTAGGGTGTGCCTTTTACTGATTTTAAGCAGCGTTAAATATAAGTCTTAAGCAAAGAGTATTGAAAAAATGCAATCATAATCTTTTTCAAAACTTACAAAGTTTAATTGCTACCTCTGCTGAACGGGTACCTTAAATCTACAAATAGTAGTCTTGAGCTTACCTATATCAATTTTTTGTACAAGATGAGTTAGTAATAACTTTATGTATAAGATTGAAGAAGAATAAAAATACAATAACGAGCATTAAATTAAATATTCCCACCTTTAAAAAACCCTCTTTATATATTTCTAAAGATTCTAAATAATTTATTTTACCATTTACTGAAGGAACTGACATAAATTTTGATATTGCAACTCCGGCTAGGTTAGAAAACGCTAATGACAGCATTACTATCCCTCTAAGCATCACTACTCCTCTAAGGTTTTTGGGGGCTAGTGTAGTTGCTTGTTCTTGGACTAATGGAGCAATACATAATTCTCGCAGTCCCATAAAGGAGATAGCAATTATTAAATATAAGTATTCTACTTTACCTTCAATGTTAGAGTTTAAACATCCAATGTACAGTGTGAAAAAACACATAGCCATTGTCAGAAGGCCAAGGGTAAACATGGAAGTTGCATATTTTTGCTTAAACTTCATGTATGTTCCAAAAAGAAAGCCAAATATTATAATTGACAAAGGATTTATGGCTTGAGAAACTGAAGCTGGGATTGTTATATCTAATACTTTGTTAATAACGTTTCTTTCGGTGAATAAGTTAACCAAAGAGCCAAGCTGCATTTCTAAAGCAAAAAAACACAAGAAAAATACCACAAGAATAGATAATGCCACTAATTTTCGTCTTTGTTCTGCTGATAATTTAGATATTATATAAATAAATATGCCCAGAGCTGTTATTCCAATAAATATGAGCATATTAGTAAAAAATTCACTATGTATAAGCATTTTAGCAATTATTGATGATGACAGAAAGCCTCCTATCAATACTATACCAAAAATTTTAATCCCTAATATGCGCTTATTCATAAGCTCTGGATAAGGAGAAAGGCCGCTATCTCCTAAAAGATTCTGAAATTTGAGAAAAAAGATTAGCCCTATAGACATCCCAATACCAGCTAAACCAAAGCTGTAGTGCCAGCCAAACAAGTGGGCTACATAACCACATGAAATAGAAGCCAATATTGCTCCAATATTCACACCTACGTAAAATAAGGTAAAGCCTCTGCTACGTTCGGGATCGTCTTTGCCATAGCATGAACTAAGTAAGTTAGTTACGTTCCCTTTAAACATACCAGTACCTATGGCTATTAGAGATAAACCTAAATATAATAAACCTGGTTCAAACTTAACCAATGACATGCAAGCATGACCTGCTATCATCACTATCCCTCCAAGCAACACCATGTTGCGGAATCCCATCAACTTATCAGCTAAAAAACCTCCAAGTATTGGTATAGCATAACCTGTTGCAGCAAATAATGAGTAAATAGTAAAGGCCCTCTCATCAGTGAAACCTAAGTGAGAAGTCAAAAATAGGACCAAAAGTGCCCTCATTCCATAGTAAGAGAAACGTTCCCACATTTCAACAAAGCACAACATTTTTAAAAATTGTGGAAACTTATCTGTCTTCTGATCCATAAAACACCCCTAAAGCTTGGGTTAATGTTAAGTAAAACAATAAAAACTGCAAGTAAAACTTTAAAAAAGGTATTGGAAGCTTGGCAGAATAGTTTGTTGGGGTGTGAGCTACGGAAATATTTTTGAATTTGTAATTTTTCAGAAAGCCCTATATTCTTTAGTTTTACATAGCGAACATGAAGTCAAAGCATTATCCTGATACAGTAAGTAGTCCTGATTTTTATCGTTAGAAAAGGAAATCATAAAATTTTGGCAGGAAAACAAAGTTTTTGAGCGGTCAGTTGAAGAACGTTCCAAGGATAATTGTTTTGTCTTTTACGATGGGCCTCCGTTCGCAAATGGACTTCCGCATTATGGACATTTACTCACTGGTTTCATCAAAGACACATTTGCAAGATATCAAACTATGCTTCAAAAAAGGGTTGAACGTAGATTTGGCTGGGATTGCCATGGATTGCCGGCTGAGATGGGTGCAGAAAAAGAACTTGGAATATCTGGTAGAACTGAGATAGAGAAGTTTGGTATAGATAAATTTAACAATCATTGCCATACTTCTGTGATGAAATTTTCATCAGAGTGGGAGAAGTATGTAAATAGGCAAGCAAGGTGGGTAGACTTTCACAATGACTATAAGACTATGGATAAATCATTCATGGAGTCGGTCATGTGGGCATTCAAGCAGCTTTATGATAAGGGTCTGGTGTATGAATCAGTGCGCGTTGTTCCATATAGCTGGGCATGCGAAACTCCATTATCTAATTTCGAAACAAGGCTTGATAACGCGTATAGAGAAAAAGTTAGCAAAGCTGTAACTGTTGCATTTGAGCTTTTAGAAAACCCACAGCAATTTAAAAGTGTTAAACGAAAGTGTAAATTACTTGCTTGGACTACAACTCCTTGGACGTTGCCGAGCAACTTGGCTTTAGCAATAGGAAAAGATATTAAGTATTGTGCAGTGTCAGTCCACCCTTTGATGTCATTCCAGCGCGTGACGCTGGAATCTATTTCTGGATCCCAGTGTCTGGGCACTGGGATGACAGGGAGTAGTGAAGGAAGTTCAATGAATGGTGAAATATACATTTTTGCTGAAAGCTACTTAGAGAAATTTATCAGCCACTCTGAACAAAACAATATTCCATATGAAAACTGCAATATAAAACTTAAAGCGAATGATCTTGCAGGTCTTTCTTACAAACCACTGTTTGACTATTTTAAAGACACAAAAAATGCATTTCGCGTTTTTATTGCTGATTATGTGACGGAAGAAGATGGTACTGGCGTTGTGCACACTGCTCCTGGATTTGGTGAGGAAGATTTTTACCTTTGCCAAAGCCATGATATTCCGGTTATTTCTCCAATTGATAACAGTGGAAAATTTACTGCTGAAATTTCAGATTTGGCAGGGGTTCATGTTTTTGATACCAATGATACAGTAATAAAAAATTAAAAGAGCAAGGGAATTGGTTTAAAACTGAACAATATATTCACAATTATCCACACTGCTGGAGAACTGACACTCCTTTGATCTATCGCACTATGCCTTCTTGGTATGTTGCTGTTACAAAATTCAAAAGCAGAATGGTAGAGCTAAATAAGAGAGTTAATTGGATACCAAACCACATTAGAGATGGTCAATTTGGAAAATGGCTTGAAGGGGCACACGACTGGTCAATTTCACGCAATCGATTCTGGGGTACGCCAATCCCTGTATGGAAATCAGACGATTCGAGATATCCAAGAGTAGATGTATATGCTTCAATAGAAGAACTGGAGAGAGATTTTAATGTTAAAATAGACGACTTGCACAGACCATTTATCGATACTTTAACAAGACCAAATCCTGATGATCCAACAGGAAAATCAGTTATGCGCCGTGTACCTGACGTGTTTGATTGCTGGTTTGAATCTGGCTCGATGCCATTTGCGCAAGTCCACTATCCGTTTGAAAATAAGGAGTGGTTTGAATCTGCGGATTTTATCACTGAATACATAGCGCAAACCAGGGGGTGGTTTTATACGCTCTTTGTATTGTCCACTGCTTTGTTTGATAGGGAACCATTTAAGAACTGCATATGCCACGGTGTTGTTTTGGATGTAAAAGGGCAAAAATTGTCCAAACGTTTGAATAACTATGCAGATCCAATGGAGGTTTTTGATAGATACGGTTCTGATGCACTGCGTTTTCTTATGCTTTCTGGATCTATTGTTTGTGGTGGTAATTTGCTACTCGACAAAGAAGGAAACTCAATACGAGATGTTCTAAAAAATGTAATAAAACCTATTTGGAATAGTTATCACTTTTTTACTATGTATGCAAATGCAGACGGAATTAAAGCTGAAGTTTGTAAGGACTATAGAAGCACTATTGATCGCTACATGATTTCCAAATGTTTTGAAGCTGTAGAAAGTATCCAAGCTTCTATGAACAACTATAATTCCCAAGAGGCTTGCAAAATTCTGATGGATTTTTTTGAAGTGCTAAATAATTGGTATATTCGTCGCAGTCGCGAGCGATTTTGGAAAAGTGACTTGGATCAAGATAAAACCGACGCTTATAATGTCCTATAGACGGTTTTTTATTACATACTAAGAGCTGCAGCTCCTTTGTTGCCACTTATAACAGAGAATATATGGCAAGGGTTTAAGTATGAAGAAACATCTGTTCATTTGGCCGATTTTCCACAATTAGAGAAGTTTGATAGTCAGCTCATTGCCAAGATGGATTTGGTGAGAGAGATATGCAACTCTGCACTCTCTATTAGAAACACTTTTAACATACGTATCAGACAGCCACTTGGCAGTATGATCATTTATCATCAGTCTTCCTGCGGTCTTCTTGAAGATGAATATCAAGAGATGATAAAAGATGAGGTAAATGTAAAAAAGCTAGAGTTAGTGAACAAACTTGAAGATATTGCATCACTTGAGCTAAAACTAAACTTTCCTATGCTTGGAAAGAGAATTCCAGACAAGATCAAGAAACTAGTTCAATATGCCAAGGAAGGGAAGTGGAGGCAAGTCGATAATGAACAAATATTTTTAGGAGACGAATCAGAAAATTACATTATAGAAAAAGGCGAATATGAGCTATCATTAAAAGCAAACAGTGGATTTTCTTCTGCATTTGATAACAACAAAGGAATTGTTGTTCTAAACGCTGCCTTAAACGATGAACTGATTTTAGAAGGGCTTGCAAGAGATGTTGTGAGGTTCATTCAGGAAACTAGAAAACAAGCTGATTTTCATATGTCCGATAGAATCAGAGTAATAATCAAAACAGAAGATGAGAAAATTAAGGAAGCAATAAATACGTGGATTGAATATATAAAAGAGCAGACCCTTGTCTTATCTTTGGACATTAATACAGAAATTGGAACTAACAGAATTACCGTATAGAGTAATGCTACTCTGTAGTGGTGATATGGGTTTTGCTGCACAAAGGACTTATGACATAGAGTTATGGTTACCTGAGC
>NZ_AWUH01000067.1:0-2882 GCF_000689175.1 Wolbachia endosymbiont of Glossina morsitans morsitans
AATAGCATGGCACTTAGGCTCATTCCAGATAACCTCGATATCAAGTTTAGTAAATATAGGGATTTGACTGCACTCGTTAGTACTATTCTTATCATCTTTTCAATGCTCATTGTTGTGTTACGCGGAGTGAACTTAGGCATAGACTTTGCAGGCGGAATTTTGATAGAGATAAAATCTTCAGATGAGAATCACTCTATTCTCGATGCATTAAAAGAAAATGGTTTTACAGTGCAGAGTTCAAAAGCGGGTGATAATTTAGTCATGCGTTTTAAAGATGAAGGAGGTGAAAATAAAATCAAAAAGATAAAAAGCATACTAGAAGAAAAGCTGGGGAGCTCAATAAGCTATCGTAAAATAGACTATGTTGGCCCACAAATAAGCTCAACACAAATATTTGAAGGAATGTTATCCATGTTGATCGCGATTGTTGGAATTATTTTTTACGTTTGGTTTAGATTTAACTGGCAATGTGGATTCAGTGGAATAACAGCACTGATTCATGACGTGATTTTAACTGTTGGTTTTATTAGCCTAACTGGCATTGAGTTTAATATTTCATCAGTTGCAGCTCTCCTCACTGTCATTGGTTATTCAATCAATAACTCAGTAATTATATACGATCGGATTCGAGAGTATCGCAAGAGTGGTAAAAGTGGGCGGATGAGTGAGATAGTAGATGCAAGTATCAACGCTACATTATTTCGCACTATATTAACCTCGGGTACAACCCTTCTTGCTGCTCTTCCTTTGGCATTAATCTGCACAGATGCAGTGAAAGACTTCAGCTTGATCTATTTTTTTGGTATTTTGATTGGCACTTGTTCTGCAATATTTATTTCTGCTCCTATATTGACCTACAGAGCTTTGATAAGTAGATTGTAGAAGTGTTTAGTCGCGGTATAATATCAACTTATTATCTCTTATAGTGAAATGAAAATACCTTAAAAAGCTCATTCCAAGTAGTGAATGAGACATAGAATGAGTGTTAACGCTTGCCTGTACATCATTAATCAAAAAATTTCCTATTTTAACTTGAGGTATTTGGACCACTCCAGCTTTTATTTGACCTTTCGCAGTTTCATATATTTTAAAATCCTGAACGTTTTGTAAGTTAATACCAGCATGTAATGCGTCTTTTTGTGATAGAACAATATCGGTTGCTCCAGTATCAAGCAAAAACGTTATATTGCGATCATTGACTTGAGCCTGAATATAAAAGTGTCCATCATATGACTTCGTAAATTCAATACTTCCACTATTCTGACCGCTATTTTGAATTCTTCCTTTATATGGTAAAAAAGTACTGAGAAATCTGTTGCTTAGTTTGTCCCTTTGTGAATCAATAAGCATTGCAGTAGTGGCTATTATTAGCAACCAAATAACTAGATTTTTCACCGCGTTCATATTGTTAAAATTTGAAGCTATTAAAATAAATTTTAAAGATCAGCGTTAAAAGTTATTATTAAAAATAAGTAAATTTCATTGTTTTAGTACAATATTTAGTATACACTTTAAGAAGATATGTTTGATTTAATTTCATGTTAGAAACAAAAAGTTTAATTTTGGCAGCTATCCTTTCCATGTTAATCATGGTGTCTTGGCGTATTATTTATGATAATTTTTTTAGTACAAACCAAAACCAGCCATTGATTAAAAATATTGAACATATCGAATCTTTTAATGACCTTGCTCCTATAATATACCAAAATCGTCCTGAAATTATTAATTCTACTCGAGAACAGAGGGTTAGTTTAACCAATAACATGATTAAAGGGTCAATTTCTCTGAAAGGTGCAAGGTTTGATGACTTAATTTTAACTAATTACCACTTAGAACCGAGTTCTTCTTCTCCACAAGTGGTGTTACTGTCACCTGCAGAATCAAAAGATGTATATTTCGCAGAATTTGGGTGGCTCGATCCGAATAAAAAGATTAAAGTTCCAGATTCTAAGACAGTCTGGCAAGCAGATAAACTCAATCAAAAAGAGGTAATTTTATTTTGGGACAATGAGAATGGCATTGTGTTTAAAATGAAAATTAGCCTTGACGATAACTACATGTTTAAAATTGAGCAGATTGTTGAAAATAACACAAAAGATAATTTCGTTTTGGTTCCTTATGGTAAAATTAACCGTAAACGTGACAATATCAACGAATCTTATTGGATGTCCCATGAAGGAGTTCTGGGTGCATTTGATAATAAACTAGAGGAGTGGACATATAAGGATGTCTCTAAGAAACATTTAATAAAAGCAAGTGCAAGTGAAAAAAATTGGTTTGGTTTTGCTGATAAATATTGGCTTACAGCCATCATACCTGAGAAATTCGATAAAATAAATGTAAGCATTAAACACACGAACGTTAATAATACTGATAAATTCCAAGTAGATTTTGTCAAATCTTACAAGAGCATACTTCCTGGTGCAAGCACTTCTAATGTGAATTATTTTTTTGCTGGAGCAAAAAAGTTGAATTTACTGGATTCTTACAAGGATACTCTCAATATACCTTTATTTGATAAAGCTGTAGATTTTGGTGTTCTTTATTTTATAACCAAGCCAGTGTTTTTACTGCTTGAGTACTTTAACTTCGTTTTAAAGAATTTTGGCTTAGCAATATTATTGCTGACTTTAGTTATCAAACTTTTGATGCTTCCCTTATCTACTAGATTCTATATTTCGACACTTAAGATGAAAAGCCTGCATCCTGAAGTAGCTCGTATAAAGGAGCTGTATGAAAGTGATAGTTTAAAGCAGAGTAAGGAAATAACTGCATTATACAAGAAAAATAATGTAAGTCTAATGTCGAGCATTTTTCCCATGCTCATACAAATGCCGGTATTTTTTGCTCTATATAAAGTATTATTTGTTACTATAGAGATG
>NZ_AWUH01000068.1:0-1296 GCF_000689175.1 Wolbachia endosymbiont of Glossina morsitans morsitans
TTGAAAACAACGAGGTTGAAAAATCTTTCAACACGGGGAAAGTACCTACTGCCGTACATGTATAATAAATATAGTAGTTTACCATTTAATAATTTATTATAATTATGTTAATTATCGGTAAATAAGGACTTGGTAAACTACGAAGAAATATTCTTGAATAAAATAAAAGATATAAAAGATGAGGGGCGCTACCGTGAATTTACGCACTTTGCGTCATTGCCAGGTAGGCTCCCCCCACATTATGGACTATGAAAAGAAATAGGGAAGTAATCGTCTGGTGCAGTAATAACTACTTAGGAATGTCACAAAACGAGAAAGTTATTGCCGCCATTCAAAATTCATCAATTGGTGCGGGGGGAACAAGAAATATATCTGGTACAACAAAAGAGGTTGTCGAACTTGAAAAATCCTTAGCTTGTTTGCATAAAAAAGAGGCTGCTTTAACTTTTGCTTGTGGCTACCTTGCTAACCAGACTACACTTAGCACTTTATCGTCTATTATCCCAAATGTAGTAATTTTTTCAGACGAGAAGAACCATTCTTCAATGATAGAAGGCATAAAATCAGGAAAAAGACCAAAACATATATTTAAACACAATGATGTTGATCACTTAGAGCAGTTGTTAAAATCCGTAGACACAAAAACACCAAAGATAATAGCACTTGAATCTGTATATTCAATGGATGGCGATGTAGCGCCGCTTGAAACGATATGCGATCTTGCAGATCAACATAATGCAATCACCTATTTGGATGAGGTGCATGCAGTTGGCATGTATGGTTTACATGGTGGCGGAATTGCAGAAAGAGAAGGCCTGATGGATAGAATAACCGTCATTCAAGGTACACTATCGGAAGGCTTTTGGAGTGATGGGTGGGTATATAGCGTCTTCAAAGAGCTTGGTAGATGTAATAAGAAGTTCCGCTCCAGGATTTATTTTCACCACTGCTATGTCGCCTGTTTTAGCAGCGGCAGCAAAGGCAAGCGTTGAACACCTAAAATCGAGCAACATTGAAAGGGAAAAGCAAAAAGCAAGTCGTTGAAAAGTAAAAAACTACACTGAGAAATAACAGGAATTAACTTCATTCCAACAGAAAACTCACATAATTCCAATAATAATTGGCGACCCAGAGTTATCCAAAGGAGCATCAAAATTATTATTTGATGAGCATGGAATATACGTTCAACATATAAATTATCCAACAGTGCCAAGAGGAACTGAGCGTTTCCGTATTACCCCTACACCTTATCATACTGATGAAATGATAGAACATTTAACAGAATCTCTTGTAAAA
>NZ_AWUH01000069.1:0-797 GCF_000689175.1 Wolbachia endosymbiont of Glossina morsitans morsitans
TGAACTATATTGAAATGAAATAAAAAGTGAAAGAGTGTAAGCTTAAGTTACTTTAGCTATACTATATAAATTATTTTATAATATATTTAATGAGTTGTGAACCTTCTCTTACTAAAAAAAGCTACAAATCTCATATTTCCAAGCGTATGCGTAAGTTGCGAATGTATCATTGATGAAAATCTTAATCTGTGTAGTGAATGCAACAAAAAAATCAATTTTCTAACTAAGCGTTACTGCAATGTTTGTGGCGTAGTAATCTCAGACAATATTTATACGTGTGGTAAGTGCATCATCAATCCTCCACCGTTTAAAGTATTAAGATCAGTTTTTGCTTATGATCAACATAGTAGAAACATGATTATAAATTTCAAATTTTTTGATAATTTGAATTACGTAAAAATCTATGCAAAGTGGATACACCAAGCTAATCAGGATACATTTCAGAACGCAGAGGTCATAATTCCTATACCGTTACATAAAATGCGCTTGTTTAAACGTAAATATAATCAAGCAGCGTTGCTTGCAAAAGAGTTGAGTAAGTTGTCCAATTTATCCTATACGCCATTTGCAATAAAACGCCTTCGCCATACTGTGCCTCAAGCTGGTCTTTCACTTAAACAGCGTGAAAAAAACTTAAAGAAGGCTTTTAAAACAAGCAACAAGAAAATTATCAAAAATAAAATCGTGATATTAGTTGATGATGTTGTAACAACCGGAGCAACTGTAAGATCTTGCTCTCAGGAAATTTTAAACTCCGGTGCAAAAGAAGTGAGAGTGCTATCACTTGCAAGAACGGT
>NZ_AWUH01000070.1:0-1940 GCF_000689175.1 Wolbachia endosymbiont of Glossina morsitans morsitans
GAACACATTGGATCAAAATTTTACTACTGATCAGCCAAATAAAGTTTGGGATTACCTACATAAAAACTAAAGAAGGTTGTTGGCGGCAATAATTGACCTATATTCACGCATGGTGGTTAATGAGTAACATGATAATTAGTTATAGATTCTTTATTGATGGCCGTTGATAAACGCAAACCCGATAAAAATCTGCTGTTACATAGCGATCAAGGGTCACAGTATACCTCTCAAAATTACCAATTTCTATTGAATACAAAAAACATCATTTCCAGCATGAGCCATAAGGGCTGTTGTTACGATAACTCTGTTGCAGAAAAGTTCACTTAAAAGGGAGCTGCTTATTGATACTTCTCGCTCAACAAACCAGAACTGCCATATTTGAATACATAGAAATCTTTTATAACAAATAACGTAGACATTCTACTATTAACTATTGCATTCCTGCACAATTTATTCTCATGATAAAAACGTCTTAACTTTCTCTCTTACTTTTTCTGGGTAAGGTCACCTCTTTAGGTGCTCCTTTTTTCTTTCTTATACACACAAAAATCATATAGAATTGTAAATACAGCTTTTTTATTCTGATGCTTTTCAATTCTATAGCTCTGGTTGTCTCTCTATTACTATTTTTCTACATTATCGTAAAAAAACTGGGCGAAAAGAAAGCAAACCTTGAGGGTAATTTATGTAAATTAGAGCAAGAACTTCAAGAAACAAAGCAAACTTTGCTTACGAAGAATGAAGAAATAGTTGATTTAAGGGTCAAAAGAGCAGAACTTGAAGTAACTCTGCAAAAAGAACGTGAGGAAAAGAAAAAGGAAATAGAATTACTAACAAAAGCAGAGGAGAGATTAACAAACACTTTTAAAGCGCTCTCTCTTGATGCTTTGCAAACAAATAACAATAATTTTCTGAACTTAGCAAAGGAAGTAATCGATAGTAAATTAAAAGAAACGGAAAGCGATTTCAAAAAAAGACAAGCAACGATCAACGAAGTTGTAACTCCAATAAAAGAAAAATTAGAAAAATTCGATAATGGAATACGTGAGCTAGAAAAGGAGAGGGTAGGGGCCTATGAAGGTTTAAAGGAGCAAATTGGAGCGCTGATGAACCAAACTTCCAACCTTGCTAATGCCCTGAGGAAACCTCACATTAGGGGCAAATGGGGTGAAATGCAACTCAAAAGAGTGGTAAAAATGGCAGGAATGATTGAGTATTGCGATTTTTTTACTCAGCCGTCAGTGATTGATAAAAACGAGAATAATTTATTGCGTCCTGATTTAATAATCAAAATGCCATCTGGAAAGCAAATAATAATAGATGCTAAAGTGCCGCTTGATTCTTACATGGATGCTATATCACAAAATGATTTGCAAATACAAAAGGAGAAATTAAAGAACCATTCCCTGGCAATAAAAAAACACATAAATGATTTGGGTAAAAAAGAGTATTGGAATCAATTTGAAAATACGCCAGAACTTGTGGTGCTTTTCTTAACAGGGGAGGGGGTTTTTAGCGCAGCACTGGAATATGAGCCTGCTTTGATAGAGATTGGAGTGGAAAAAAAAGTGATCATTGCAACACCGATCACTCTAATTGCGTTGCTGAGAGCAATAGCGTATGGATGGAAGCAAGAGATGATAGCTGAAAACGCAAAGAAAATCAGTGAACTAGGTCATATTTTATATGAGCGCATTTGCACAATGGGTGAAAACTTTGATAATTTGCGCAGGAGCTTAAAAAGTGCTGTTGATCATTATAATAAAACTGCTGGCTCTCTTGAAGCAAGGGTGTTTCCTGCTGCTCGAGAATTCAATAAGCTTGGTATACATGCAAAAAATAAAAGTTTAAGTGCTGCAAAGGAATTAGAGTCTTTACCACGCAGTTTACATACTGAGGAGCTGAAAGTAGATTAGGCATCTTAACAGGGAATGTTCAAA
>NZ_AWUH01000071.1:0-4582 GCF_000689175.1 Wolbachia endosymbiont of Glossina morsitans morsitans
TGCTGGAAATGATGTTTTTTGTATTCAATAGAAATTGGTAATTTTGAGAGGTATACTGTGACCCTTGATCGCTATGTAACAGCAGATTTTTATCGGGTTTGCGTTTATCAACGGCCATCAATAAAGAATCTATAACTAATTATCATGTTACTCATTAACCACCATGCGTGAATATAGGTCAATTATTGCCGCCAACAACCTTCTTTAGTTTTTATGTAGGTAATCCCAAACTTTATTTGGCTGATCAGTAGTAAAATTTTGATCCAATGTGTTCGGAGCCACAACTCGGTTGCTTATTTGCTGTTTTTTATTTTTGAACCTTCGTCTAAGCTTGGTTTTAATGCCATTTTCTTGCATAACACTTTGTACTGTTTTAATTTTTGCCTAAAGCTTTTAATTTAGCGTGAATTTTAGGAGCTCCATATCTGCATTTAGAAGCTTGATGTATTTTTTGAATATCTGCTAGAAGCCCTTCTTTTGCTAATTCTTTACTGCTTTTTTCCTTAGCAACCAATACCACCAGTACAAAACCCTACATAGTTCCTGTGTTTTATAGCAATTTCTATATAAAAGAATACTTTACTCTTTTTCTTTGCCCAGGGCTTTTTTTTAAAATGTCTCTTTCTCTTGTTAGTTCTTTTTTTAGATCAAATCTTTCTTTGTCATAAGGAGCCTTTGCCTGGAAATGCGTATGCTCCAGACATTTTTCCATCATATTTTCTTACTTAACATACTACCATCTATACCTAGATCTTTTTGCTATTTTTGTACTTGCTTGACCTGTTTCTTTAACCAGCTTAACAGCTTCTAATTTGAATTCTGCTGTATATTCTCTTCTATTTGTCATATTTTGAAAAAACGTTTTATTTTACTCCAAAAACGTCTTAACTTTCTCTCTACTTTTTTCTGGACTACTCCGAATCGGTTGACAAATTGGACGCTTGATAAGCATAATTTGGAGCTTCTTGTGTAATGACTATATCATGAGCGTGACTCTCTCTTAATCCTGATGCAGTAATAGTAACAAATTTACAATTTTTTTTCATCTCTTCTATATTCCTATTACCAGTATACCCCATTGCAGCTTGCAATCCGCCAATCAATTGATGGATTACTCCTGAAGCTGGACCTTTGAATGGAACTCTTCCTTCCACTCCTTGTGGAACTAATTTTAGTTTTGAATCTTTATCTTGAAAATAACGGCTAGCTGAACCTCGTTTCATTGCACTAATAGATCCCATTCCTCGATAGCCTTTATATGCTCTGCCCTTATACATAATAATCTCACCTAGGCTTTCGTCAGTGCCAGCAAAAATCGAACCAATCATCACAGAGTCAGCACCAGCTGCAATAGCTTTTGCAACATCTCCTGAGTATTTTACCCCACCATCAGCAATTAGTCTGACGTTTCTTGCTCTACACGCCTCTGCAACATTCTTGATTGCAGAGAATTGTGGCACACCAACACCTGTAACTATTCTGGTTGTACAGATTGATCCTGGTCCTATTCCAACCTTCACTGCATCAACACCTGCATCAATCAACGCTTCAGCAGCCTCCTTTGTTGCAATGTTTCCGCCAATTAATTGCGTATTAGGATACATCTTTTTTATTTCCCTAATGGTATTGATAACGTTTTCGGAATGACCGTGAGCAGTATCCACAACAACTACATCAACTTCTTCTCCGATCAAAGCTTCACATCTGTCTATACCATCTTTTTTACCAGTGCCAATTGCAGCGGCAACTCTGAGACGCCCTTTACTGTCTTTACATGAATTTGGGTATCTATTGTATTTTTCAATGTCTTTAACCGTAATTAAACCTATACAACAAGAATTTTCATCTACGACCAAAAGCTTTTCTATTCTATTTTCATGCAACAATTTCATTGCTGAGGCACTATTCACTCCCTGCTCCCGCACTGTCACTAACTTATCTTTTGTCATCACTTCGGAAACTTTTACATTCATGTTCTGGTCTTCAATAAATCTCACATCTCGGTTAGTTAAAATTCCAACTAACTTGCGTTGATCGACTACAGGAATGCCAGAATAATTGTGCTCTCTCATTAATGAAATTGCTTCCGCAACTGTTTTATCCGGTGAAATCGTAATTGGGTTATACACGATCCAACTTTCATATTTTTTCACCCTTCTTACTTCTAAAACTTGTTCATCTATTGATAAATTCTTATGTATGCAACCTATCCCTCCATGCTGGGCAATAGCTATTGCAAAGCCCGATTCAGTAACAGTATCCATTGCAGAGGATATGAGAGGGATATTTAGTTCTATACTATTTGTTAAATAAGTTTTTGTATCTGCATCGCAAGGCAACATAGTAGAATAGGCTGGCAAAAGAAGTATATCGTCAAACGAATAACAAGCTTCCATTTTTTTCATAGGCTTTATTTAAAGCTTATACGCCAATTAATTAAATTGCAATAGGCAAAATTAGCTAGGAGCCTTTAATTGTATAGCTCTAACTGTTTTTAGGAGATAGAAAAGCTATATAGTTGCTAATACATTTTATTGCACAATAAGCATTCTACATTATTTGCCAGCAAACAGAACTGCTCAATAGTTAAGTTTTCTGGACGTTCATTTCCACTCAATTTAGCGTTTTCAAGGACAGTTTCAGCGTGGTTCGTTACATTTTGTAAGCTATTTCTCAGCATCTTTCTTCTTTGAGAAAAAACAGCACGTGTTAATCTTGTTAAGGTTTCCAAATTTACTGCAAATTTTGGGATAGGCAAAGGATTTACTGTAATTACTGAAGAATGTATTTTTGGTCTTGGAAAAAACTCTTTAGGTTCAATATCAAATTCCTTCTTTATATCACATAGTAACTGGCTTAGCACTGATAAGGAACCATAATCTTTAGAATTGGGTCTTGCTGTAATGCGATCTGCTACCTCTTTTTGAAACATTAATGTCAAACTCGTAAAAAATTTTATACTATTTAACCACTTTAAAAATAACGCTGCCGAGATATTGTAAGGCAAGTTAGCAATAACTTTAACTGGGCGCTCTATGAGCTCTTCTTCTGTAACATGCAGTGCATCCGCTTCTATAATTCTATACTTTCCTTGATGCTCATTTAGCAGTTGGTCATGGTGTTTTACTAAATCTCTATCTTTTTCTATAGAAAGTAGAGACTTTGGATTATGCACCAATATTTCTCTTGTTAATGCACCATATCCAGGACCAATTTCAATGACATTAAAATTCTCCAGACTACCAGCTAAAGCGACTATTTTTTTTGTTATCTCACTCGATAAAATAAAATTTTGCCCTAGACTCTTTTTTGGCTTCAGTAAAAATTTTTTCATATTATTTTCATTATACAGTATTTTAAAAATTAGTTGACTAAAATTCATTGATAATTGTATATTATTAATGTGTTTAATGCCGGCTTAGCTCAATTGGTAGAGCAACTGACTTGTAATCAGTAGGTTGTCAGTTCAAGTCCGACAGCCGGCACTCTCCCTCATATAAGTAAAGTTGATGTCCTTTTTAATGGTAGCAAATTGGAAAATGAATGGAATGCGTTCTTCATTTGTTCACTTTATAGGCAAACTTAACGACAAGAGCAACGAAATTACCTCTAACTTAGTAATTTGTCCTCCTTTTACATCATTTCCAAGCAGTATAGAGTTGAACAACAATATTAATATAGGAGCACAGAATTGCCATTATAAAAAGTTCGGTTCTTACACAGGTGAAATTAGTGCAGAAATGTTAAAAGAACTAGGGTGTACTTACGTAATACTTGGGCACTCTGAAAGGGCCAATGAAGAAGATAGTGAAATAAAACTTAAGTCGGAAATAGCAATAGAATCAGGCTTACACCCAATTATCTGTGTAGGTGAAAATTCAGAAGATTATAAGAATGAAAAAACAAAAGAAGTATTAGAATATCAATGTAAAAACCGCCTGACAACACACGGTGAATATACCGTAACATATGAGCCAATATGGGCAGTAGGCACAGGTCATGTGCCAAATAATGATGCAATTACTGAGGTGATAGAGGTAATAAAATTGTGTACTGGTAAAAAACACATTATATATGGTGGTTCAGTCAGTTCAGAAAATATAGAAAATTTGCTCAGTATCTCAAATTTATCAGGAGTTTTAATTGGCAGTGCAAGCTTAGATTTTGATCACTTTTATAAAATTATACAAAAAGTTGAAAAAAAGTTTTCTCTTATCAATTCTAAAATCAGCAACTAAGAATCCTATAACAAATGACATGATTTCAGCGTCAAGCATATATAGCTAACCCAAGAAAGGTTTCCCTACCCCTACAACAACATTGCAAGCATTGATTTTTCTCCATATGAAAAGAGTCTGGAAGCTCTTTTACTCTAAACACGATGTTTACATCCTCAAAATTAATCTCAATTCGCTTAACTAACGTTCTAATAATATCACGTTTAGTTAGCCAGTCTACATTATTAAGACTTGAGTTAATACTAGAGGAAAACCCCTCTAAATTTGTTACTACTAGAGTTAACTCTTGTGTTTTTTCTGATCAAATATCTTTTTCTTTTGTTCTTCAACCGTTTTTAAGTTTT
>NZ_AWUH01000072.1:0-9723 GCF_000689175.1 Wolbachia endosymbiont of Glossina morsitans morsitans
CAATAATCCGAACAGACCGTAATATGCTGCTGGCCTGCTATAGCCATAAACACATATCTTATCGCATTCGGACTATTATAAGAAAGGCTATAACTGTAAAAAAACAGAAAGCTTGGTAGAAAAACGTAAGGCAATTTCTTGGTTGTCAGACTTTAGTCAAGATTTTGTGCACACATGTATATTGGCTGATTGTGCTCCGGTATACGTAAAAAATAAAATACAGCCAACCTTAAAAAGCCTTACTAGATAAAGCCTTTTTATATACTTAATGAGGTTTACTCCTTTTACCGAAAAAAATATAATTCAATCTCCTATCTATAGTTGCCTCTATATCTTTGATTAATAGCTGCTTTATCATGTTTACTTTTCGCTTTGCATCTTGAGCTTGACGCTCATTGTTACCACTGTTATTGCTGTAATTATTCTTATCACTATAACTACTGCCACTTGGTTTGCTACTGTTACTGAACTCACTACCCTTGTTTCTTCTTGTGTTGAGTATCTGTATTATCTTTTCCTTTAAAAAGGACTTCCAGCCTGTGCAAAGTAATAATTTATAGAGAAAATGCGGAGTAAGAAACGCCACTAATATTCGAATAGAAATTCCGTAACCGCGATCTTCCCTATTTTCATAATACCACTTGCAATATTGAAACAAACGGTAAAACGCATTTTTGAAAGAGCAAAATTCTACAGCATACCAAAAACCATTGCTGAGAAACATGAGCACAATGCTGAATGTGTAAAGATACATTGTGAAGAGAAACAGTTTCACAATTATATCTTTCAGACTACCTAATATATAATTCAATAATCTTAATTTACAGAAAAGTGATATCATTTCACACCCACTTCAATATGGCTGGGGTGGAAGGATTCGAACCTTCGCGTGGCGGTATCAAAAACCGCTGCCTTACCACTTGGCTACACCCCAATACTACTTACATCAATAACACTATTAGCCCAATTAGTAAAAGATTTATTTGCTTTTTCTATGGGCATCACAGCAATAGCTGGCTGATCATAAGAATGCATTGCTTCGATTTTTTCTACAATTTTATCAACTTGATCATTCCTGCTCTTCATAATTGCCACTACTTCACAACCACTGTTAATTTCACCCTTCCATAAATACAGAGAATTTACTTCAGTTACACATACAATTAACTTCTCGTTTAACAATTCTTCAGAAATTAGTTTTAGCCTCATTTAAATTTGAAAAAGTTGAAAACTAAATTATTCATTAGAATCTATATAAACGCATTGCTACTATACTCCACTCAGGTTTATTCATCAAGAGAAAATAACGCCAGCGCGTACTGTATGAACATTTGTTTGCAAAGGTAGTATGTTAAGTGTTATAGCTAGTTTGCCTCAAACGTAAAGGTGTCATCCCAGTGCCCCTGTGATGTCATTCCAGTGCTTGACACTGGAATCCAGTTTTCCATATAATCTCATCGAAAACGTTGTAACCACTTTCTATGCTAGTTCGCTTGTAAACAAGCAAACTTTCCTGGATCCAAGTAGTCAAGCACTGGGATGACACCTTTCCTAGCAGAGAAATCACAATGTTCATACGGTTGTACGCATACCGCTGGGATCTAGGATTTTTCTATAGTTTAAAAACAAAAAAGGATGTTACTCATTGAGTAACATTGAGTACTCATTGAGTAACATCCTTTTGGAGAAGGTGGATAGCTTTGTTTAGTTCGTTTTCACAGCTGTTTGTGCAGCTTGCTGTTGAACGTCAGTGTCAACAGCTACTTTCGTAGAAGGCTGTCCCACCAGTTTGTCCAGATGACCTGTCTTTCTTAAGTTCAGCTTGGGTTTTTGCCTTGCCATTTTCAGTAAACATTGTATGTGTTGGAGAAGAAGTTGGTGAATTGAATCCACTATCAGAACCATTACGATTACTAAAAGAATTGTGTAATGTAGATTCAGTTTTAGCACTTAAACTAAATTCTTTTAAGTTTTTCTCCATTGCTGCCCCAACTTCATCTTTACTGAAAGATTGTTCCAATCTTTCTAATGAGCTTGTTGGTGTAGAAGGACCAGATGAACCTCTTGCACTATCAAAAGAATTACCGCGAGTTAGAGTTCCTTTATTCGAATTACCAAGATATTGGTTTACTTTAGGATCACTGAGAACATCCTCACTGAAAGAACTTTGTCCATTTAAGTTAGTCAATGGGGCGCTTCTAGTTGGTACTTCTGGAGTTCCTACCCTAGTAAGGTTGCTAGTACTATTACGTCGTGCAACTCCTGGTCTTCCTCCTATTGTTGCAGTTTTATCAGTATTTTCAGTTGGAGTAGGAGTATCAACGTAAAAAGTGCTATTTCCTATTTTTCTAGGCAACGTGTCTGATTCAGAAAGAACTTGATATTTAACTTCAGAAGTTTTTTCTGACTTTTTGCCACTTTTGAAAGGTGATGAAATCCTATCCCAAAGTGAAGAAGGTGCTTTTACTTCTTTATGCTCCGCAGGATTTAACAATTCCGCTTCGCTGCTAACAGTACTGTCAGTCTTTACAGAATTTAGTGAATTGCTTCTTGACAAGCTGTTAGATTGTTCAGAGCCTTTTCTTCCCAGTGAAGAGAATGATGATGACACAGACCTAGTTAAACTTTTGACAGAAGGCCTGTTAGCTTTTTTCTCTGCTCTGTCAAACATATTGCTTACGCTTGATTACAAATGATTTTCTCTACATTCTTTAATAACCTTCTTAATTTCATTGTGATGTTCAGAGAAAACACTGTCGATGAAATAACTACCTTTAGGTAATGACCTTTGTGTTAACAAGTTATGCAAGGTTTTGTCATTTAAATTATTAATGAATTCTTTCTGTACTTGCCATCCAGAAGTATGTTCAATCTCCCCTGATTTTGCCTTCTCTGCCATTTTTAAATCAATTTCTGACGATATTCCAGAAAGTATATTTTTCACTAACCCAGAATTATTTCCTTTATCAGCAAAAATTGCTTTCATATCATTTCTTATTTCGTCAGATTTCTTAATTGCATCTGGAGTAAACCTTTTTACCTTATCTAAATAGTCCGTCTCACCAGATGCCTTATGGAACTTATTTGCCACTCCTTCGCCTACAAAACTAGCGCTTTTTTTCAGTGAATCTACTGAATGTTCATAACCTTCTTTCACCTTATCTTTAACAGGTACAGCACCATCTCTAACTTTTCCGGCAGTATATTTCGCCCCATCAACTGTTTTTTTTTGCTGACCATTTGAGCCCTTTGAATGTGTATTCAACTGCTTTCACAGCAAAAAATAGAGTAAGGGCAACTATTGCACCTGTTGCAGCAACCGGTAAAGCAGCTGCCACAAATGGAAGTAATGCACCAACCATCACACCTACTGCACCTACTGCAACCATTTGCTCTTTTGCAGACCAATTAGAGAAATTTTTTATATCATGTAGTTTACCCTGCAAAGCTTCCACAAAAGTAGAACTTTTTTTAACAGGACTTGAATTTGTTTGTTCACTGGCTAACATTTTAAACCTCACTATTAATTAAATATATTATAATTGTATTCCTTGATTCTTAAGTTAGTGTTAAATTGATTGCCAGTATTTATTTGTCTTCAAATAATTTCGCTTGACGTGTTTTGTGGTAACATAGAAAATTAGGTCAAGAAGCTGCAGCATTTATGAAGTATAGAAAAAGAACACTCATCTTTTTGGCTGTTATAACTTTAATAATAATAGCTTTACTATTTAGGTATAATTCCCATTTTCACAAAGACGTAGTGCACTTAAAGAGTGACAACAAAGAATTCAAAAAAAAGCCAGAAAATTCCATAGAGTCGACCATATTACATAGAGAAAAGGAAGTGTACGATCATGTTTCCCATCCTGATGATTAATTTGTAAATAAAATAGCAATTTATGTTTGCATTTTCTTATTAAAGAAGTAACATTAGTGTATTAATTATAGAATCAATCATTATGTCTGATGATAATAATCCTTGGAATCTGGGAAAGAAACCGGTAGGGAACAAAACTCCTAATAATGAAGATATTTTAAGTAAAGCTGTATCTGATATAAGGTTCTTTCTTAATGGATTAACCAGAAACAGGGGCAAAAAACCTTATTTCATCATTGTTATTATTTTGCTGCTCTATGCTTGCACTGGCTTTTATATTGTCCATCCTAGTGAAGAAAGTATAGAACTTACCTTTGGTAGATATTCTAATACAGAAACACCTGGTTTGCGTTATCACTTCCCCTACCCTATTGACAAGGTTTTTAAAGTGAACGTTAAGGAAGTAAATCGTGAAGAAATTGGGGTAAGTAGTTCTTATGGGCGAGATACAGATCGCGGTGAAGGCGTGATGCTAACTGGAGATGAAAATATAGTCAACGTTAACTTCGAGGTTCAATGGCGCGTTAGAGATGCTAAGGACTATTTATTCAAAGTGCGGGATTACAAACCCGGTTTCAGTGTTAAAAATGCTGCTGAAAGTGCCATGAGAGAAATAATAGGTAAAAACACGATTTCTTTTGCACTTGGTCAAGGCAGACCAGAAATTTCTAGAGATACTACAATTCTATTGCAGCAGATTCTTGATGGATACCAAATGGGCATAGAGATTTTATCTGTTCAAATGAAAAAAATTGATCCACCAGAGAAAGTAATCAGTTCGTTTAGAGATGTACAAAGTGCTCGCGCAGACAAAGAGCGTACTATAAACGAAGCATATGCTTATAATAATGATATTATACCTCGAGCAAAGGGTGAAGCGATAAAGATAAAATTAGATGCACAAGCATATGAAAATGAAATAATAAATGAAGCAAAAGGTAATGCAAATCGCTTTTTATCTCTTTATGAGGAATATAGACAGAATCCTTCTCTCGTTAAGAATCGTATTTATCTTGAAACTATGGAAAATATTTTCAGTAAGGTAGACAAAGTTGTTGTAACTGATGATCTGAAAGGTATGTTTTCTTATTTACCTCTTACAAATTTAGGAAAATAACCATGAGTAGTAATATTAAAATTGTTTTTGTTTCTGTATTTGTTGTTTTATTGATTGTTTTATCTAATTCAATATTTGTTGTGCAAGAAACAAAGCAAGCAATAGTTATACAACTGGGTAAAGTTGTAAGGGATGTTAGGGAAAGTGGCTTATATTTTAAGTTGCCATTCATAAATAGTGTAGAGTTTCTTGATAAAAGAGTTTTAGATTTAAGTCCTGATAAGATCCCAAGGGAAGTGATAACAGCGGATCAAAAACGTATTATAGTAGATGCGTATGCAAAATATAAAATAACAAATCCTGTTACTTTTTACCAGGCTGTGAGGAATGAATCAGGTCTGGTTAGAAGATTATATCCGGTTATAGAAGCTCACATAAGAGAAAATATAGGCAGATTTTCGTTGATTAGCTTGTTGAATGAGAAAAGATCAGAGGTTATGCAATTGATTCAGCGTGGAGTTTATTCTGAAGCTGAAAAATTTGGCATAGAAATAATAGATGTAAGAATTAAGAGAGCAGATTTACCAGAAGAAAATAGTTCTGCAATATTTCGCCGTATGCAAACTGAAAGGGAAAAAGAAGCGAAAGAAATCAGAGCAGAAGGAGAGCAAGCTGGGCAGGAAGTTAGATCAAAAGCTGATAAATTAAAAAGGGAAATTATCTCCAGTGCAGTAAAAGAATCGTACGAAATAAGGGGCCGTCGTTATGTTGAAGCAACTAGAATTTATAATGAGGCATTTAAGGTTGATGAAGCGTTCTTTAACTTTTATCGCTCTATGAGCGCTTACAGTAAATCATTTGCCGAAAATAATACTAAATTTGTACTTTCACCAAACAATAACTTTTTAGATATTTTAAACAAAGGATGGAAATAATTTATGAAAAGTAAGTCATTTATTTTATCTATATTTGCATATTTTCTAATTGCGTTTTCTTCATACGCTAATATGTTTGATTGGGATGCAAAAAAGGTCGTTGATGCTAGCACTACTGCATGCAACTGTAATCAAGGACTTGCCGATTTAGTGGAAGAACTCATTCCTGCGGTTGTAAATATTTCAAGCGAACAAATCATCAAACAAGAAAATAACAGCAGAACTAGAGTTCCATCTATGCCAGGAAATAATTTTTTTGATGATTTTAGAGAGTTTTTTGAGCATTTTGATCAGTTTTTTATGGATAGGGGCCCTAGTGTTAACAAAGAGTTGGTGTTGCTTGGTTCTGGGTTTATTATAGATAAAGGTGGAACTATAGTAACCAATTATCACGTTATTAAAAACGCCAAATATATCACAGTTACCATAAACGATAATACTTATTTCAAAGCAGAAGTTTTAGGCTTTGATGCAAGAACTGATCTTGCTGTACTTAAGATTAATTCTGATAAAGATCTTTCTTCTGTTGCATTTGGTGATTCTGATAAAGCAAGGGTTGGTGATACGGTTATGGCAATAGGTAACCCATTTGGTTTGGGTGGCTCTGTAAGCACAGGAATTATATCTGCAAGGTCCAGGGACATTAGTATTGGCACTATGAATGAATTTATTCAAACTGATGCTGCAATTAATAGGGGTAACTCTGGAGGACCGTTATTTGATTTAAATGGAAAAGTTATAGGTATTAATACTGCTATCTATTCTCCATCTGAGTCTGGCGGCAACGTGGGTATAGGTTTTGCCATACCATCTAATTTAGCTATGTCAATTATTGACACATTAAAAAGTGGCAAAAAAATAAAACATGGTTGGCTTGGTGTGCAAGTTCAGCCTATAACGAAAGAATTTGCTGAGTCCTTGGGTTTAAAAGATATAAAAGGCGCATTGGTTGCAAGTATAGTAAAGGATAGTCCTGCAGAAAAAGGTGGGATTAAAGTAGGTGATATATTATTAGAATTTGACGGTAAAAAAATCGATAGAATGACACAATTACCTCAAATGGTTTCAAGAGCTGGACCTGAGAAAAAAGTGCAAGTTAAGTTACTTAGAAAGAGCAAAGAGGTTAATATTAAAGTTGTGATCGGAGAATCTACAAATGATGGCCAAGATAACAATCAAGAAGAAAATAAATCAACATCTGATTATGTAACCGGTTTAACTGTTTCAAATCTGCCAAAAGAATCAAAAGAAAGCAATCCTACAAAAGGTGTGATAGTTACTAATGTAGATAGTAACAGTAATGCCACGTTGCGTGGTATTAAAAAAGGAGACATTATTATCCAATTAGATGGAACCGATATAGAAAATACTAATGATTTTCAAAAACAAGTTGATTCGGCAGTAAAGAAAAACGGTAAAGATTCAATAATGTTGCTCATTTACCGCAATGGAGATCAATTCTTTACTTCGATAAAGTTGAAGAAATAGCACTCGTAGGTTATTTACTAAATTAGCAGCATTGTAAGCCTGTCATTGTAACACCTCAATCTTACAAGAAAAATCAAAACTATTAAAGTCTACATTCCATTCACTAAAATACACATATGGATAATATAAATTTTCTAAAATTCATTGAACTGTGCTTTCAAACAGTGGTGCCGGGATGTGAGTATAATGATTATCAGTACATAAAAGTCATAGCAGACAGGCTGGAAGCAGCGAATGCTGGCGAAGTAAGGTGCATAATATTCAATATGCCTCCGCGTTCAATGAAGTCCATATGTATGAGTGTTGCGTGGCCCGCATGGATACTGGGCAACTGCAAGAATAATAGTTGCAAGTTATTCTAAGTTGCTTAGTGAAAACATTCGCTTGATACGAGGTGCATAATGCAATCTGATTGGTATAAAAAGCTATTTCCAGAAGTAGAACTATCCAAAGACCAGAACACTAAATATAAATTCCAAACAGTGCAGAGAGGATTTAGAATCGCAACATCAGTTGGAGGAACATTAACCGGTGAAGGTGGTGACTTATCATTGTGGACGATCCGCTCAGTTCTGCTCAAGCTTTGAGTGAAACGCTTAGAAAGCGTGCCACAAACTGGTTTGATCAGACTTTAGTAACCAGGCTGAACGATAGAAAAAAAGGAGTCATCGTTCTTGTAATGCACAGGCTACACCAGGAGGAATTAACTGGACACCTTCTCTCCAAGCCAAAAAACATATGGCATCATATTTCTTTGCCAATGATTTCTGAAAATAAGCAGGTTATTTATTCAATCAAAAAGCCAATACCTCCCGTTCCTATCATCCGAGTAGCTCAGCACTGTGCGACCAGGCGATTATATAATAAACCAGCGTCACCTGTAAGGATATTATATTCAAGAGAAGAAGGTCAGTTGTTATATCCCCTCGATGGAGGAAAAGAAGAAGTTGAGATAATAAAAGCTGAACTTGGGAGTTACGCTTTTGGTGCTCAATATCAACAAAACCCTCCGCCGCTTTCAAGTGGTATAATTAAACCAGAGTGGTTGAAACGCTATAAAAAATTTCCTGATAATCTCTCGCATATAACACAAAGTTGGGATACTGCGGTTTCAACAAGTAACATGAGCAACTTTAGTGTCTGCACCACCTGGGCAAAAATAGATAATAAATTCTATTTACTCGACGTATATCGCGCAAAGCTTGAGTATCCAAAGCTTAAAGAACAGGTTTTGTCACTAGCTGCAAGATGGACGCCACACGCAATTTAAATCGAAGCAAAAACAAGTGGTCAACAATTGGTGCAAGAGCTAAAGACAAACAGTGATTTACCGATTATTGAAATAGTGCCACATGATGACAAGCTCACTCGATTTCATCAAATTGTTCCGGTTATAGAGTCTGGCAAGGTTTTTCTGCCACATCAAGCAGTATGGCTGAACGATTTTGAGTATGAGATTTTAGTGTTTCCTGAAACGCGCCACGACGACCAAGTGGACAGTACCGTGCAATATTTGCAGTGGGTGAGAAACAGTACCTCCAGGGTTGCAGCTATACGAGCATTGTGATTTGAGTCTACCAGTACTGGGATGACAGCTAGGAGACAACCGTCATCCCGCTGCTTGTTAGCGGGATCTAGAGATACCGCGGCGGTATGACGTAGGACTGCTGTTATTCCAGTGTCTGGGCACTGCCGTCTTGGATGGAAAGGCTGGATCCAAGTAGTCAGCTACTCGTATGACATCTTTGTGTTTGAGGCAAAACCATCTATAACATTTCTTCGCAAACAAATGTTCGTACAGTTGTGGGTCGTGCACAACTCTATTCCTATAGTGAGTAGCTCCCTCCTATCTTATTTATATCATATTTTTAACTTACCCAATAACATAAATTACTTTAGCTATGGTATAGCTAAAGTGGCTTAAGTTTACTTACAATTTGAAAAACAACAAATTCGTCATTCCGCTACTCGTTAGCGCTGCGGCGGTATTATGTAGGGAAACCTTTCTTGCGTTAGCTATATCAATAGCATTGCTTTAAAAAGAGTGCCCATATTTTCAGTCAACCTTAAGAATTCACTAAAGATCCTATTCTTTTGTTCATCACTTGCGCTTTTCATTAAAGCCAGGGTTCTTTCTTTTATGCCAAAAAGATATAAAAATTCTCTTTGAGTTAAAATCTCGCAATCTCCGGGTTTTAATGAATCTTTTAATGCTTGAAAGTTTACAAGTGCGGTAATATCACTATTACCAACATTCTCAAGAAAATTAGCATACTTATGTTGTTTTATCGATTGCAAAGTGCTCTTATATGCGGGGTATACATAACCGTAATCTACAATCAAAGCAGCTCCTTTATTATTAT
>NZ_AWUH01000073.1:0-2954 GCF_000689175.1 Wolbachia endosymbiont of Glossina morsitans morsitans
TTCTTAGGCAATAGCCGGTCCTTCTTCTTTATAACTACGATCAGAACTACCTGCATTTCTTGATTCACCTCGTCCTTCCACTTTTGGATCTTTCAGCGTCTTGCTGTAGGAATGTATAGTTAATACCTGTACAACCATAAAAAGTGCAATACCTATCAAGCCTAAAGTAGGTCCAACAGCAGGATTTAAGGACGATGCTAATGCTATTAACATTATCCTTCTTATTAAAAATACAGAAGAACCAGCAAGCGCCAATCCGGCTACAGACATATTGCTAGTTTTCTTGCTAGATTTCTCATCAAGATCAAACTTTTCTGTTTCCTTTTTCTTATTTTTTTCATGCTTATCAATATAAGAAACAAGAGTTGCAAGAAAGGCAATTGCATTGGCAAGAAATAAAATTGCATTCTCTGCTGCTTCATGTGAAGATGTTTCACCCATTATCATACCTACAATAACCAGTGCAGTTGTTATAGCCTCAATATAGGTCAAACACTGACCTATATCAGAAATATTGTGCTCTTTTTCCTTTACTTCCTCTCCATTTTCAATATTCTTCAACTCTCGTTCTTTTTGTGCTATTTTCCTATTATTGTAAATTAAATATAGCGTACAAATAAGAGATAGGACCATGAAAGGTAACATAGTGTGGCTTAGCGCGCCACTTATCACGCCAAGTAATACCTGATCGCTACATATTTTTTCCAGTTCAATAGCCATAAATAATGCAAATGGAACCATTGTTACCAATGATGCACATTGTCTATATAGTTCTCTTTTTTTTAGTGTTAATAGTTCTTGTTCTAGCCTTTCTCTTTTGACTTCTTTATCAACTGTTGGCCAAAAATCCCAAAAAAACTCTTCTAATGGTTCAAAATCTCTTTTTTTCTTATTCTTTCCTGGAACCTTTTTGGTAGAAGAAAATTTGCCACTAGGTATTTTCATAATATTAACCTAATTAGTTGTAAGTTAATACAATTATACACCTTTTTGCTTTCTGAGTCAATATCACTAAGATATTAACTACTCCTGTCTATTAACTATTTCCTAGGAGATTTAATCAATCTGTTTGATGCCGGCTAGGATATAATTATAGCCTGACCACATAGTTATAATAGCTGCAACCCATAAACAAATCGCACCTGTATATTGAATCATATAATAATCGTTCATTATTAGCGCTACTACAGCAACCATCTGTAGAAACGTTTTAATTTTTCCAGCTTTGCTTACAGGTAGACTAACATTTGTAGCTATCAGAAACTCCCGTAAACCCGAAACTAATATCTCCCGACAGATGATGATAATCGACGGTACTATTGTAAAATCATTTATCTTTTGCTTATAAATTAGCATAATTATCGTTGAAACCACTATTAATTTATCAGCAATTGGATCAAATAGCTTGCCAAACTTTGATTGGACTTTCCACGCACGCGCCAGGTAACCATCAAAAAAATCCGTAATGCATGCAAATATAAAGATTGATATTGTTATCAGGCTTGCGTATTTATTTTCTATATAAAAACTTAATATTATGGCTGGTATTGCAAGTGCACGAGAAATTGTAAGCAAATTAGGCACGTTTTTTTTAAGCATGTAATACCATTCTACGTAGTAGGTAGACTTATACAGAAGTACACCAGAGTTCACAAGCTAATAGTTTACAATTGAACATTCATAAAAACTCCATATACTTAAAAATACAAGCTTAAAATATAAGGATGTAATGATGAACGATGATTTAGATAGTACCACAAAACAAGAGGCACTTAAGTATCACAGTAGAGGTGGTAAACCTGGTAAAATTTCAATCATGCCAACAAAACCTTTATCTACCCAGTATGATTTGTCACTTGCTTATTCCCCTGGCGTTGCAGCTCCGTGTCTTGAAATAGCTAAAAATCCTGAGGTTGTTTATGATTATACGGCAAAAAGCAACTGTGTTGCTGTCATTTCAAATGGTACTGCAGTGCTTGGACTTGGTAATATTGGTCCTCTTGCTTCAAAACCGGTCATGGAAGGCAAAGCTGTTTTATTTAAGCGTTTTGCTGATATTGATGCAGTAGATATAGAAGTTGATACAGAAAATATAGAAGATTTCATCAATGCAGTAAGATATCTTGGACCAAGTTGGGGAGGAATAAATTTAGAAGATATAAGATCTCCCGATTGTTTTATAATAGAGAAACGCCTGAATGAACTGATGGATATTCCAGTGTTCCATGACGACCAGCATGGAACTGCGGTGGTTGTTGCAGCTGGCATAGAAAATGCTCTTGATATTGTCGGAAAGAAATTAGAGGACGTTAAGATCATTATGAATGGAGCTGGAGCAGCCGGTATTGCATGTTTAGAAATACTAAAGTCCATGGGCGCTAAAAATATAGTGCTGTGCGATAAGCAAGGAGTAATATACAAAGGTAGAAACGAGGACATGAATGAGTGGAAGGAAAAGTATGCAATTGATACTTCCGAACGTTCTCTACTTGATACAATAAAAGGCGGTGATGTATTCATCGGACTATCTGCAAAAGATGTGTTAAATGAAGAGATGTTAAAGAGTATGGGCAAAGACCCGATTATTTTTGCTCTTGCCAATCCCGATCCAGAAGTAAGGCCTGAGTTTGCAAAATCTGTAAGGCCGGATGCAATAATTGCAACTGGTAGGTCAGATTACAACAACCAAGTCAACAACGTAATGGGTTTTCCTTATATATTTAGAGGGGCGCTTGATGTACATGCAACAACAATAAATGATGAAATGAAAATTGCAGCTGCAGATGCAATAGCAAAGCTTGCCCGTGAGCCAGTACCAGGTGAGATATCTGCAGTCTATGGCGGTCGTAAAATGAGCTACGGACGTGAATATATAATACCTACTCCATTTGACCCAAGATTAATTTCTATAGTATCTCCTGCTGTTGCAAAAGCCGCAGTTGATTCAGGTGTTG
>NZ_AWUH01000074.1:0-1141 GCF_000689175.1 Wolbachia endosymbiont of Glossina morsitans morsitans
GTGTTAACCTCTTTAGCACCATCTTTGTCTAAACCTAATGTTTTACTCCACTTTGTTTCATTTACTGCCTCGAACTTACCTTCATCGTTTTTCTCTTTTAGTGAATCTATCTTGAAGAGTAAAGTATTGCCTAGCGTCTTGGTAAGCTGATCAATATCAACAATAATACGGTAGTTCTTGCCTTCTAAGCTGAAGTCTATATAATATTTATCCTTTTCTACCTTACCTTCTTCATCTTTAACTTGGTTATTCCTTGCAATTTCCCTAAATGCGTCTTTTGTTACTAGCAACCCATCCTTAATAACCTTCAGAGCTTTCAACTCAGATATTTCGTTATTTTTGCTGATAGCATATATTGCTAAATAAGTCAGCGCAGCAGCAACAAATGCTAAAACGCCCATTCCAAGTGGTGTAGCTGCAAAAGCTGCTAGCTTGCAAGTTTAAGGCCTCCAAAGCGGTGTTGAAAGTATTGCTAATCCACCTATAACGTATATAGCAGTAAATGCAACAAATACAGTGTTTGCTTTGTGGAGCTGGCCACAATGATTTTTGAAAGTTAGCATAAACGACCTCATTTAATAAAATATTAATATGCTTAAATTGTGTATAAAAGAACTGTCATAGTCAAGCTTTTTCGTAAGCTACCTGCCGCTTGAGCCAAAGCCCCCTGCATTGCGACCGGTTTCTTCTGCGCAGAATTCTTCTCTGTCATCCCAAATCACCTGAGATACAGGAGAGATAAGGATTTGTGCGATTCTATCTCCTCTTTTTATTTCGTATGGCTGATTACTTAGATTAATTAGACAAATTTTAACTTCACCTCGATAATCAGAGTCTATAGTGCCCGGAGAATTTAAGACAGTGATTCCATGTTTTGCAGCAAGACCAGAACGTGGGCGGATTTGCCCCTCAAAACCGTTTGGTATTGCAATCACAATTCCAGTTGGAACAAGTAATCTTTCAAGTGGATTTAAAACAGCAGAATCATTCAATGCAGCATAAAGATCCATGCCAGCACTCTGCGTAGTTGCATAACATGGAAGAGACAAGTCTTCTCCGTGTGATAATCTTTTTATTTCTACTTTAATTTTACTTCTTTGCACTCCAATTTACCATCTATGAAGATTCAATTATAGCATGT
>NZ_AWUH01000075.1:0-2313 GCF_000689175.1 Wolbachia endosymbiont of Glossina morsitans morsitans
TAATTGCCACTACATAACATTGAAAAAACTGGATAACTTACTATTACAAAAGCTATAAATGCAAATTTCATAACTTTTTCTCTTCCTACCTTATCAGAAAGTATAGCAAATAATATTGTCAATCCTCCTAGCGCAATTTGACTCAGTATTTCCACTATATGATTAAAATGAGTATTTACTGTTAATATTTTATTCGTAAGCACATTGAAAAATACCAAACATATATAGAGAGACGCATTTTCAACCAAGTCAATACCTATTGATATTAGAACAGGCTTTTTGTAATTGTTTAATAACTCTTTTAGTGGCAATTTAGACGGATTTTTTTGTCTTTTATACTCTGGGCTTTCATCAAGTATATATCTCATATATATGCTGATTAATCCCATTGCTAAACTGAAAATGAAAGGTAATCTCCACCCCCAAGATTCAAAATCAGATACTTTTTTGCATATGAGTACCGCTATCAGGCTTAATATTGAACCAAGAATTGCACTTAATACCTCAATGCTGCCAAAAAATCCTTTTTGTTTTTAGGAGCATGTTCTATTAAAAATGGTGCATTTCCTGCTTCTCCTCCAAGAGATATACCCTGCAATAATCTTAAACACACTACCAGCATTGACGCTAGTATTCCAATGCTTTGATAACCTGGAACAAAAGCAATTAATACGGTTGATAAAGTTATTAATATAATCGAGAGCAATAAGGCAACTCTTCTGCCATGTTTATCACCAATGTGACCAAATATAGCAGCACCGACTGGTCTCATTAAGAAACCCACTGCAAACACTCCAAAAGCCTTCAATACGCTGGTTAGTTGATCATCCGATGGAAAAAACACACCACCTATTATGTTTATTAAGTGGCCAAAAAGCATGTGGTCATAGCACAATAAAGTGTTACAAATCAAACTTGAAAATATTACTTTTGTTATTTGCTGCATAATTTCCCCATAGCCTGTTTGATCTTATGTAATAAAAAAAATGTGAACGTTATGTGAATATTATATTAACAATATTAAACCTTAATTTTAATATTATTGCTCATATATTCCGATAAGATACCATATTTTGGCAAGAAAATCTATGTACATAAATAAAATTGATGTGAAGAGTAGAGTAGGATATCTACACCAACTGTACTTAAATTTTTTGGATATGACACACACTCCAGTTTTGTTAAAAGAGATGCTATCACTACTATCACCGCAGGATGGTGGTATATATGTGGACGCCACATTTGGAGCTGGAGGGTATAGCAAAGCAGTATTGGAGTCAGCTGATTGCAAAGTACATGCAATTGATAGAGATGAAACGGTAACTAAGTTTTATGATGATTTAAGCATTAGATATCCAGATAGAATAAAACTATTCATTGAGAAGTTTAGTAATATTAAAAGTATACTAAGCAGCGTTGAGCCATCTCCTGTCATCCCAGTACTTGATACTGGAAAAAATAACTGGTCACACGCTGGAATGACATCAAACGGAGTGGATGGAGTGGTCTTTGACATCGGAGTTTCATCTATGCAGCTTGATAACGGAGATAGAGGGTTCTCATTTTTACATGATGGTCCACTCGATATGAGTATGGATAACTCTTCTTATATAAACGCTTCAACGTTTGTTAACGCTTTACGTGAAGAAGAAATCGCAAATACTATATATAACTACGGAGGCGAACGTCATTCTCGCAAAATTGCAAGAGCAATAATGAATGCGCGGAAGAAGAAAACTATCAAAACTACATTTGAGCTTGCGGATATTGTACGTTCCGTGGTATTTCGTGGAAAAAGCAAAATTGATCCTGCAACCAGAACATTTCAGGCAATCAGAATATGGGTAAACGATGAGCTGGGAGAACTTGAAAAGGGTATTAAAGCTGCATCTGAGATTTTAGGTGAGAATGGCAAATTAATTGTTGTCACCTTTCATTCCTTAGAAGATCGTATAGTCAAAACTTTTTTTAAAGATTTATGTGCTACTGATTGCAAGACATTCTCTCTGCTAAATAAAAAAGTGATCGAAGCAAGTATAGAAGAAGTAAGTGCAAATCCGCGTTCACGCTCAGCAAAACTAAGAGCTATACAGAGGTTGTCGTGAGAACTTTCTGCATCATCTCAATAGTTATGTTTTTTCTTAGCATTGTAGGACTATTTAAGGTAAAATTACATGTTCAGTCGTTAAATAGAGAGCTAATAAAAATAAAAAGTGAAATTAATTTAGTACAAAGTGATATAAAAGTTTTACAAGCAGAGTGGAGCTATTTGAATAATCCAAAAAGACTTGCAAGCCTTGTAAAGAAATACCT
>NZ_AWUH01000076.1:0-5991 GCF_000689175.1 Wolbachia endosymbiont of Glossina morsitans morsitans
TTATTTCTGACTTTTTAGTTCAGTTTTTAACCATTCTTTCCTTAACTTAATGGCAGTGACAATAAGCCTATCTATCATTCTAGATGTGATTTCAGTTTTTTTACATGCAAACTCTCTAATCCCACCTTGTAGTTAGGATAAATTAGAGAGACATTAAGATCTTTTTTAATTTTAACATTACTTACTCTTTTTGATCCTAAATAAAAACTCTGTGCATAATCTGGTAACTCAATTGGCTCTGGAGGGCTAACATTGAGAAGTTTGGCTGCATACATTATCACTTCAGATTGTGTAGTGGGTAAATCGTCTGCACAATTGTATATTTCACCAGGTTTTATGTTTTGCATGGAAGAAAATAAAATATTCGATATATCTTCAACGTGAATACGAGAAAAAAAATGCCCTTCTTTTTTCACATTTCTTGCTTTGCCAAGCTGCAAGTCAATTAACACGTTCCTACCAGGACCGTATATTCCAGCTAAACGAAAAATATGTACAGGCAGTTTGCTATTTAGCCACTTCTTTTCAGATTTAAGGCGCTTTTCTCCTCTGATTTCTATAGGTCTTGTTTCAGATTCCTCATCCACCCAATTACCAGAGTGATCACCATAGACGCTAGTTGCAGATAAATAACCAAGCCATTTTACATTTTGCAGGCAATCACCGTATCTCTCCACAACATCATCGCCACCTGGAGGAATAGAAATTAAAATGTGCGTTGCGCTTTTAAGCAGATCTTGACTAACTTTCTCATAATTAAAGAGGGTTACATCTTGTATATTTTTACTTCTTGATGTGCCACTGACTTTCCAACCTAAGTTCAGTAATTTTTTCGATAAAAATTTAGCTACATATCCATAACCAAAGCAAAACAAGTGCATGAAAATTAATTTTTAAAATTCTTCTTGATAAATTCTACTCCTAATTTTATTCCCTCTTCATTAATAATATGCCCTAATGCATGAATTGGGTGTCCTTCAACATTTACTCCATTTTCTTTCAGAGCTTTAACCGCTAAGTCGAGGGACGAAAAAGGTACCACGTCGTCAGCATCACCATGGATAACACATATGTTAGGTTTTGACTTGATCTCTGGTGCAGTTTTTGAAGGTGAAAGAAACCTACCAGAGTATGCAACAACTGATGCACAGGATTGAGAGCGGGTGAGAGCTGTATGTATTGCAAGCATTGCTCCTTGAGAAAATCCAACTAAAGAAAGTTGCGTATCTTTTAAATTAAGCTCCTTTAATTTTGTATCAATGAAATGATTTATAATTGATGTAGCATTTTTTACTCCATTATATAGCGCTTCCTCACTACGATCTTCCAAGCTGAACCACTGATAACCATCACCTATTTCTCTCTTAAACGGAGCATTGGGTGCTACAAAATATGAACCCAGTAAAAACTTGCTCATAACTTTAGCAAGGTGAATGAAATTATCGCCACTTGAGCCCCAACCATGTAAAAAAATAATCAAATTTTTCTTATTTCCGCCTGCACAAATTTCTAGGCCTTTAAGTTCAATCATTTCTTTTCCTTTTGCGCTTATATTTTTATTTAACACTAATTTTCAAAATTTTGTAAAACCAATGTGCAATTACGTTCCCGATACTATAGCTAAAGTGACTTAGGTTCATCGACGATTTGAAAAACCGTCATTCCGCTACTTGTTAGCGGAATCTATACTAAGATACCGCGAATGAATCGCGGTATGACGCAGGATTGCTGTCATCCCAGCGTCAAGCACTGGGATGACACCTCTGGGCACTGCCGTCATAAAGGAACCAGTGTCAGCTACTTTCATGACATCAATAATTGACCTCGACTTACCGCCCAACTAGAAAATTGTATATAGAATGACATAAAATCCAGATGTTATTTACTTACTTTCGATCTTTTCTATCAATTTTTTAACTAAGCCTCTTAGCTTTTTACTGGATTCATCAAGCTCTTGAATCTGCGAGCTGTGCTCTTTCATTAGTTCCTTATAGTTACCCCTTATGTAGTCAATCATTTCCTTCATCCGAGCAACCATCTTGTTAATATCCATACTGCCCAAATCAGGTATCATGCCAGGCATAGCCCCTTCTAACATACCGCCAGCCATAAGCTGCTGAGACATTTGCATAAATGGTTTTAAAGTCTGATTAAGCAATTCAGGATCCTTGGCTAATTTTTCTATTTGCTCTTTGCAAGTATCCATATACTGCTTCACAAATTCATCTTCTTGCCCTTTGTCTATCATAATTATAACCTACCTAAAAACACGTGCTCTTTATTATATATTATTTTAAAGTTAAAAACAATACAAAATACCTGTCACAATTGCATTAATACTTTTTAAATAATAAAAAATGCTCCTTTGCTTATAAAGGGTCACATACCTTCTTTAACCATTCCTTATCTTTTACGCTATTTTCTAAGTTTTTATAGACAAATTGATGGTAGCCATTTATCCATTCAATTTCATCCTTAGTAAGCATTTGCACATTTATTAGTCTTCTATCATATGGAATAGAGGTCAGTTGTTTAAAGTTTAAGAAGCCATTCTCTTGCCTGTCAACATATATCAGATTTTCAATTCTTATTCCATACTCTCCCGGAATGTAATAGCCAGGTTCGTTGGAAAGTATCATCCCTGGCGTGAGTTTCACTTTATTACTTTTTGATATTGCTTGTGGTCCTTCGTGTACTGATAGGTAACTTCCTACTCCATGCCCTGTACCATGCATATAGTCCATTCCAAATTTCCATAAATGCGTACGTGCCAATATATCCAATTCTCCACCAGTAGTGCCAGAAGGAAAGATGACACTTGCTATAGCAATGTAAGCTTTCAACACTATTGTATAGTGGGTTATTTGCTCATTGGTCGGATTACCAACCACTACAGTTCTTGTCACATCAGTTGTGCCATTAAGGTATTGGCCACCAGAGTCAATCAAATATAGTCCACTTTTCTGAATTACCTTATTCGTCTTACTGCTTGCACGATAGTGAATTATTGCTCCATTCTCATTAAATGCTGAAATTGTTGGAAAACTTAGTTGCTTAAACAAATTCTGCTCTTTTCTGTATTCTAAGAGTTTCTCTTCAGCTTCAAGCTCTGTACCAACATTATTTTCAAGCCAATGTAGAAAGTTTGTAACTGCCACTCCATCTCTGATGTGCGCATTTATAGCCCCAGCTATTTCAGTTTGGTTTTTTACTGCTTTATAAATTAGACAAGGATCCTCTCTTTCAGCTACCTGTTTATCTTTTATTACAGCCATAATACTCATTGGAGTTGTATTTGGATCTATAACTATTGAATTTAGCTTGTGCAGCGAATTTTCTAGCTCACTAATATCAAAAATATTTATATGATTGCCTAAATTTGCTTCTATAGTTGAATGTTCTTTATCTTGAATAAACAAATCAACATTACCGCTTTTATACAATATAGCACGGCCCAATATACATGGAGTATATTTAGCATTTTCATTTCTTAAATTTAATAACCATGAAATTGAATTTGGATCAGTTAAAAGCACTACTTCAGCTTCTTTATCTATGCTTTTAGCTATTTTTTCACATTTGTCCTTACTACTTTCACCAGCATATTCAATAGAATGTAAAACCACTGCTTGTTTTCGACAGTCACTTTCTTTTCCAGCTAAACAGGGTATTAATTTACAGATATTCTCATACTTTCTTATATCTTCTATGGTAAAATATTGCAAATAATAACCTAGTGAGGCAGTCGATGTTAAGTTTGCTTTTATCCATTCGCGTGGATCCTCTTCTTGTATATTATATACTTGAAAATTGCCCCGATCGAGCTGATTGCGAGCTTGTGTGATGTAGCGTCCATCCGTAAAAAATGGGCACTTGTTGTCTTTTGTAACGATAAGTAGCCCATTTGTTCCTGTGAAGCCACATAACTTGGTTAACTCGTCTGAATATTCATTTAAATATTCATCTTTAGTGTGCAATACAAATGCGTCAACATTTGTTTCACGCATAAAAGATCGAAATTCTTCGATTTTTGACATAGAACACCTCATACAAAATTAGCAGCCACTTTCGTTTTCCTGTTTCTCAAATACACTAATATGCTCACTATCGCTGCAGGAGTGATGCCTTGTATTTGCTTTGCAATGCCAATCGTCGCTGGTTTTATCGTCTGCAACTTTTCTATTACTTCACTTGACAGGCCTTTAACTTGTGAATAGTTGAAATCAATTGGAATTTGAGTGTTAATTTCCTCTCGTAAAAACTTCATATCCGCTTCTTGTCTTATTAGATAAGGTTTGTATTTTGCTTCAATTTCAACCGCTTCGCATATTTCATTCTTAGCTCTATTATCCGCTTTGGTGTGTCCCATTTTGTCATTCCAGCGCGTGACGCTGCTTAACTCCGGCCATATTTCTTGTAATTTATTCCAGTCGATGTTTGGATAGCTAAGTAAATCTAGTGCCGTTTTTCTTATCCCATCATAAGATATTTTGATACCATAAGACCTAAGCTGCTCAGGAGTAATCGTCAGACTCCCTAACTTCTCTTCAAGCTGCTTAATGGATTCAAGTTTATTCTGTAAAACAGAGTATCTCTCATGCGAAACAAGGGAAATATCATAACCTTTTTGTGTTAATCTTCTATCTGCATTGTCTGACCTGATAGCTAGCCTATATTCTGCACGTGAAGTAAATAATCTATAAGGTTCGATCACCCCTTTGATGACTAGATCATCTATCATTACGCCGACATATGAGTCTGTGCGATGAAGAACAAAGCTTTCTTTTTTTTCAGATGCAGAGAGTGCTGCATTAATTCCGGCGATAATTCCTTGCCCTGCTGCTTCTTCATATCCAGTGGTGCCATTAATTTGGCCAGCAAAATATAGGCCTTTAACTTTCTTAGTTTCGAGAGTATGAAACAGCTCTCGTGGGTCAATATAGTCATACTCAACTGCATATCCAGGTCTTAGTATTTCTGCATTTTCAAGTCCCTTGATACTCTTTATCATTTCACACTGCACTTCAATAGGCAATGAATTTGAAATTCCGTTCGGGTATATAGTATCATCATTCAAGCCCTCTGGTTCTAAAAATATTTGATGACTACTTTTTTCTGCGAATTTTTTAACCTTAGTTTCAATGGATGGGCAGTATCTTGGTGCTATAATATCATCCAAATACGAAGAAGCTGACCTGTGCAGATTCTCTCTAGTTATTTTATGCGTGTTTTCATTAGTATGGGTAATAAAGCATGATACCTGAGGTTGGTTAATTTTTTCTGTTAAGTAAGAAAACGGCACAGGTGGATTATCACCCACTTGTTCTTGCAATATTGACCAGTTTATAGTGCCACGATCAAGCCTTGGCGGAGTTCCGGTACGCAATCTACCTAATTTAAAATTATATTTCTTCAACGTATTTGCAAGTTCTACGGCAGGCTTATCTCCCATTCTCCCTGAAGGAGTTACCTGCTCTCCTACATGAATCACACCCCGCAGAAAAGTCCCTGTAGTTAGAACGACTTTACTTGTCAGTATATGCTCCCCTGAGCTTGTTATTACAGCTTTAATGCACAATTCTCCATTGTTATTACTCTCTATAAGAAAATCGTCAACCGACCCTTCTTTTACCGTCAAATTATTATAATTTAGAATAATTTCCTGTATTGCTTGCTTGTATAATTTTCGATCTGCCTGTGCACGTGGTCCCCACACTGCCGCACCTCTGCTGCTATTTAAAATGACTGAGTGTATGCTTGCTCGGTCGATTGCTCTTCCCATTATTCCATCAAGAGCGTCAACTTCCCTGACTACAACACCCTTTGCAACTCCTCCGATTGCTGGATTGCAGGACATTTCCCCTATAGTTGAAATTTTATGAGTTATAAGTAGCGTGTTTGCACCAAGGCGAGCTGCTGCAGCAGCAGCTTCGCACCCTGCATGACCACCACCTACCACCACTACATCATATTTATGCATGCTTTTTAAGT
>NZ_AWUH01000077.1:0-2059 GCF_000689175.1 Wolbachia endosymbiont of Glossina morsitans morsitans
GTGAATTTATGAGCAATTTTGAACAAATAAAAAAAGATATAACAGAAAATGATGTGGTATTGTATATGAAAGGCACTTCTGATTTTCCTCAATGCGGATTCTCTGGACTCGTCGTGTCAATCCTAAAAAAATTGAACGTGAAGTTTAAGTATATTAACGTGTTGGAGAATGATGAAATACGTGAATCTATAAAAAAGTTTTCTGATTGGCCAACAATTCCACAATTATATATAAAGGAAGAGTTTATTGGTGGTTGCGACATCACTCGCGAGATGTACGAAAAAGGCGAACTGCAAAGTTTATTGAAGGAAAAAAAAATTATTGCGGAATAAGTACCAAGAAACCAGTGCCCAGACGCTGGATAACGTAGTATGGCTATGAAAAAGGATCTTATGTCTTAAACCGTATCCGTTCAGGGGAGCGGCAAAATAAGGTAGACAAAGCAAGATAATAATGTTGATGTTAACACTATTGTCAAGTTTACTGGCCTCTCCATTAGTGAGATTGAAGAACTAAGTGTGAGCGGTTACAAATAATTCACCATTTCTTCTGGTTTCACTATCCTTTCAAACTCTTCCTCAGTGAGCAGTTGAAGTTTTGCTGCTGCTTCTTTTAGAGTGATATTTTCTTTATAAGCAAGCTTCGCTATTTTTGCTACATTGTCGTACCCTATATGCGTATTTAATATAGTGACCAACATCAACGACTGATTCAGTAAATCTTTTATCCTCTCTTCATTTGCTTTAATACCAACTACACATTTTTCTGTAAAATTTAAACTTGCGTCAGCTAAAAGTCTTATAGACTGCAAAACATTGTAAATTATCACTGGCTTAAACACATTCAATTCAAAATGACCGTTTGAACCACTAATGGTTACAGCAACATGATTTCCCATAACTTGAGTGCATACCATAGTCACCGCTTCACACTGAGTTGGATTCACTTTACCTGGCATAATTGAAGAACCAGGCTCATTTTCCGGTAACATTATTTCCCCAATTCCGCATCTTGGACCAGAACCAAGCAACCTTATATCATTTGCAATTTTCATTAAACTGACTGCTACTGTATTGAGTGTTCCACTGAGCTCAACTAAAGCATCATTTGCTGCTAGCACTTCAAATTTATTGCCTGCTGAAGTAAATGGAAGGTTAGTAATTTCTGCAACTTGGCTTGAAAAATCTTCAGCAAAACCCTTTTTAGTATTGAGTCCCGTGCCAACTGCAGTGCCACCTTGTGCAAGCTCATATATATCACTTAAAGTTGATTTTATTCTCTCTATCCCCTTTTTAATCTGGACTGCATAGCCAGAGAACTCCTGTCCTAGTGTTAGGGGAGTTGCATCTTGCAGATGAGTACGTCCTACTTTTATTATATCTTTAAATTCCTGAACCTTATTATCCAGCACCTTATGCAATTTTTCAAGATTTGGAATAAGCAAGCGGTTTATCTGGTCTGCTGCTGCTATATGCATTGCTGTTGGAAAGGTGTCATTTGACGACTGACCATAATTCACATGATCATTTGGATGTATCGGAGATTTACTACCCAAATTACCACCTAAAATCTCTATTGCGCGATTGCTGATCACTTCATTCATATTCATATTAGTCTGCGTTCCGGATCCGGTTTGCCAAACAACAAGCGGAAATTCATTATTAAATTTGCCATCTATTACTTCCTTTGCGGCTGCGCAGATTGCGTCCCCTACCTTATTATCTATGCTACCCTGCTTCATGTTAACATGTGCTGCTGCAAGTTTTACTATTGCTAATGCTTTAATCAGAGGCTCTGGCATTTTTTCTGTGCCAATCTTAAAATTTTCTAAAGAACGCTGAGTCTGCGCTCCCCAGTAATGTTCACTTGGTACTTTTACTTCCCCTAAGCTGTCTGATTCTATTCTCGTCTTTCTATCCATATTTTCCTCCTGGTGTTATGCAAACTGGTTCACTACATAATTTTTTCATGCCTACTTCTTGGTTAATTAAATCATACTAGATCCAAGTAGTCAAGTGTACGAACATTGCAATTTTCTAGGTAACTTGCATGGTAGATG
>NZ_AWUH01000078.1:0-1521 GCF_000689175.1 Wolbachia endosymbiont of Glossina morsitans morsitans
TTCTGTTGAAGGATTTTCCAGCTGAATATCTAGCTCATTCTGTATGTTCGATAAACAAATTAAAGCTGAATCAAAAATTTCATCACACTGCTTTGCTTCATGTATATCATCAATTATTTCCTCGAATTCTTCCACATCATCCATTTCTTGCGGCGCACTTTTTAATATCGCTTTTATTTGGTTTAAGTTTTGACGAATTTTCTCCTGATATCCAACAATTCTCTCTTGATATATATCAATCATTTTTTGACATGCGTTGCCTCTAAATGGATGTTCTTTTTTCTCTTTTATGTAAGAATTTTGAAAGTCTTTACAGTTAAGGATTGCTTCTCTATGTTTTTTTATGTCATTAATTGCGCTGATTATCGACTTATCTATTTTCTTTAAATTTTCTTCCCGTTCTTCCCTTTTAATTATACTTTTGGATTCATTTTTTATCTGGTTCATTTTGTCATACAGGTTTCTGCATCCTTTGTAAGATGCCATTGGTTGTAACATTCCTTCTTTTACACCTTTATTGTAAAAATTCTTCAACTCATCACTTGATAGTATTGTTATGGCATCTTTCCTTTTACCTTGTGATTTAGGATACTTTTTATTCAATAAACTAACATGATTTAACAAGAAATCTCTAACTAGCCCTTCTTTTTTTACTTCGGATAATCTTTCTAGTGTTTCTATATATTTCAGAGTTTCCGCAAAGAGCTTTCCACCAGAGGGAGCAAATCCTTGAAGTGATTTACTCTGTGCTTTACAAAAATCGGTTTGTAAAAAATCTTCAGCTTGTTTTTTTATTACTGAAAGTTCATTAAAGGCTTTTTCTGGATTGATTTTTCTCAAAATACTAATAGCTTTTCTAATCGCTTTTTCTCTCTTTTTATTATCTTGCTTTTCATTTAATATGAGATGTTCAGTTTTGGTAAAAGCATTACCTTGATCACTCTTTGCAATGTTACAAAGGATGTTTTTTACAACTTCTTCGGTTGCTGCATAATCTATTTCTTTTGCAAAGCAGTCAACAAATGATTGCCAAACTTTTTTATTAACAAGTTTACTTGTCTTATTTTCAAAATCTTCTATATCTTTGAATCCTAAAATAGTATAGAGATTTTTTTCGATTATTGGTTCGGCATGTTGTTTTGCCACTTTACCTTTTATATTGAATGGAAATTTACTAATCTTAGTTGTACCCACAATGTTACCTCAATATTAACGATATCTATAAAAGTATAAAGATTTAATATTTAATTTTTAATTAATTACTAGCACAGCTAACTACGGGAGCATTATGCTAGCATCAATTAACACTTTAACTTCTAACTTGTCATCAGTAACATTGTTTATATAAAAACTATAATTTTTATGCCTGAACTTGGGAATATATTGCTATTGCTAGCCTGCTTATTGTCTTTGACATATTTGTTTTTACCGCTTAGTTCTTGTCGGTTTATTACCACTGCCATATTTTTTTTGTGTATCAGCGTTCAATGGCTATTCTGATCTACTGCCACATTACAAATG
>NZ_AWUH01000079.1:0-2247 GCF_000689175.1 Wolbachia endosymbiont of Glossina morsitans morsitans
TCCTATCTCTGTGATAACCACTTCATATTTTATAATATTTACGGTAATAGATAACGCGATAATCACCTACCCTTAATCTTCTTTGTCCTTTAAATACTGTAATATAATGGCTCACCAAGGTTAATGGGATCAACTGTAAGGCGCTTATTTATCGCATTTATGATCCTCAATCTTATTGTTTTTGGAAGAGCTGGAAGGTCTTTCTCAAGAACGCTTTCTATGAAGATAATATTGTATTCCAGTCTACATCCTCACTTCTAATTTTCTTTACACCTGAAACATTACGTTTAGCAGCACGCTCAATTAGTATTTTATCTTCCTCATTTTCAATTGCTTCTTGTATTAGCTTCTCTGTTAGTTCTTTAATGGACTGATTTCTTATTTTAGCCAGTCCAGCAAGACACTCTGACATTTCGTTGTTGAAAGTTATGCTAAATTTTGAGTTTGCCATATATTCTACCTAAAATCCACTAATAATTATACAACATTTTTCTGAATTTTTCAATAAAAAAAGTTGCCTATACGTAAAGAGGACCTGTGTTGACAAATAATTAAACATTTGTCATGTACTATGTTTGTTAAGGAGAAATAGCACAGAAGTTAGTATTAAGTATATTAGGAATAAGAAAGGCTGCGCCCAGTTTCACACACTGGAACAACAGGAAAAAACGAACTGCTATACTAAAAAAAAGGAATTGAACATGACAGAATGGCTAATATCTAATCAGCTTATTGATTATAACTGTGCCGTAAAATCTATGGAAGAGAAAATTCAACAAATTCACAATAATTCAGCAGACGAATTGGTATGGCTACTCCAGCACCCTCCACTTTACACTGCAGGAATCAGTGCAACAGCTGATGATATTGTTGAAAAACTATTTCCCATATATAAAACAGGAAGGGGTGGTAAACACACATATCATGGTCCAGGACAGCGCATTATATATTTAATGTTAAACCTTAAAAAAAGAAACAAATGCGATATAAAGCTATATATTAGAGATCTAAGTAAGTGGATCATAAATGTTTTAAAGCAATTTAATATACTTGGAGAGTTTAGAGAAGATAGAATAGGCATTTGGGTAAACCATAACGGAGTAAGAAAAAAGATTGCAGCTTTTGGTATCCGTTTAAGAAAATGGGTAACTTATCATGGCATAGCGCTTAACGTCTTTCCAGACCTCTCTCACTATAAGGGTATTATTCCTTGTGGGTTGCAAGGTTATGGCGTCACGTCAATGGAAGAACTAGGAGTGAAAGTTCCACTCTCTGAATTGGATGATATACTAAAAAAAGAGTTTTATAAGATATTTTAATGATTGTTTACCTTTTATATTTCATTCTCACTTTATGTGCTAACACAGGTATTCATGCAATCGACCAAGTTGATATTATTGCTCCTTCTTCGAAGGGAAAAGAATTAGATCTGACTACTATAAAAGAATATGTAGAAGCTTTGGATTTTAATCCCCATATTTCGGAGAAAATATATAGTAATGATAATCCATTTTATTCCAACTCTGATGAATTCAGAGCAAATGATTTGATTAGTGCACTAACCGGTGATAGTAAAATAATCTGGTGTATCAGAGGAGGAGAAGGGGCTTCTCGGTTAATTCCCTATCTAGAAAAGTTACCCAATGATAAAAAAGAAAGGATTGCTCAAAACAAAAAAATCCTCATAGGCTATAGCGATATAACTGCCTTGCACACCTATCTACAAGCTAAATATAATTGGCAAACTCTTCACGGCACCATGTTGGAAATGATAGTAAATAACTCCATTTCTGAAAGCTCTGTTAAAAAATTGAAAGAGTTAATTCTTAACAAGCAGGATTCTATCAGATTTGATAAGCTAAAGATGATAAATAATGGCATTAGACTAAAAGATGGCAGATTAAAGTCTAAAATCATCGGTGGTAATATGACTCTAGTTGAAAACAGTATAGGAACTGTTTGGCAAATAAATGCGAAAGGTAAAATTCTATTTTTAGAGGACATAAGAGTCTACCCATACGCAATAGAGCGCAGTTTAGATCACCTAAAACAAGCTCACATCTTTGATGGAGTACATGCAGTAATCTTTGGGGATTTCGTTAACTGCTATAACGATAACCTTGTTGAAGTTGTAAAAGAAAGGTTTGCAAAAAGTGTTAACTTTCCTGTATTTACAATGAAAGGGGTAGGCCATGGACATACAAATGATCCTTTACCTTTTAACACTCACGCTATTATTAGCGTTCA
>NZ_AWUH01000080.1:0-984 GCF_000689175.1 Wolbachia endosymbiont of Glossina morsitans morsitans
GTAAACGTTAAATTTCTTATAGGGAATCTTATTTGTGTTACTGGAATATCAGGAGGGGGAAAATCAAGTTTAGTCATAGAAACGTTATATAAATATTCAGCACATAAGATACATCATTCGTCTGCAAGGTATGGTCAGTGTGATAGAATAGAAGGCCTTGAATATATAGATAAAGTTATAGAAGTCGATCAGTCGCCAATTGGTAGAACTCCTGCGTCAAATCCAGCAACATATGTTGGTATGTTCACTCATATAAGAAATTGGTTTGCAGGTCTTTCGGAGTCAAAAGCAAGGGGATATAATATAGGCCGGTTTTCATTTAATACCAGAGGGGGAAGGTGTGAGGCTTGTAAAGGTGATGGGCACTTAAAGATAGAGATGCATTTTCTACCGGACGTTTATGTGAAGTGTGAGCAGTGTAAAGGGCGAAGGTATAATCGGGAAACATTGGAAGTTACTTATAAAGAAAAATCAATCTCTGATGTCCTTGATATGACGATAGATCAAGCTTGTGATTTTTTTGAAAACCTTCCAATGGTAAAAGAAAAGTTGATTTCTTTGCAGGAAGTGGGGCTTGGCTATATAAAACTCGGACAGTCGTCAACAACGCTGTCTGGGGGTGAAGCACAACGAATAAAGCTATCCAAGGAGCTATCAAAACGATTTACCGGAAGAACATTGTATATTCTTGATGAGCCAACAACCGGATTACACTTTGAAGATATAAATAACTTACTAAAAATACTCCATAGATTAGTCGATCTGGGAAACACTGTTATAGTTATCGAGCACAATTTGCACGTTATAAAAACTGCAGATTATATAATAGACATCGGACCAGAGGGCGGAATAAAAGGCGGAGAAGTGATTGCTACTGGAACTCCAGGAGAAGTGGCAAAAATTCCAGAAAGTGTTACAGGCAGGTATCTTAAAACGTATTTATTATAAACTATTTCTTAATTATATTAGGCTAGGTTGCATATT
>NZ_AWUH01000081.1:0-2277 GCF_000689175.1 Wolbachia endosymbiont of Glossina morsitans morsitans
AGGGGGAAGATTTTAGTGTTTTAGATATTCATGTGAATACAAAAGATGGAAAGGGATTTTTGGATGATTTATCAATTACGATAAAAAATCGCAACAATTTGCTAAATGTGTACGGGACATTTTATGATCTAAAATTGGGACTATTGAGCAAGTTTTCTACATTAGTTAAAAGCTACAATTTGGACAAAAATATAGGATTCAAAGGAAGCTTCTCAGTGAAAATTAATAAAAAGGATGAAATTGTAGATGGAAATATATACGTATTAAATACAGAAAATTATTTGAACAAAAATTTGGCCTTAACTAATGTAAATATAAATTTAACATATAGTAATGGAATTATTAGTGTAAAAAACTTCCATTTTAAGTTAAATGACACGTATCTCTCTTTAATAGGCAAAATGAACTTTAGTACAAGTCATGCTTTGCTTAGAATTAATATTAGTAAGTTTGCTGCAAAGGATTTATGTACTTATATACCAGATAGTGTAGTAAATAGTAAATTTAAAAGCTGGTATTGTGATAATATCGAAGGGGATGTTTTAAATACCATTGTAAGTTTCAATGGCAAAATTAACAATTTGGTTGATGACGATCTGTCAGACATTGTAATTGTTGCTGATATAGAAAACGGTAGCGTAAAATTTGATGAAGATTTTGAGCAAGTAAAGGAATTAAAGGGTGATTTGATCATCAAGAATAACGATCTTGAAATTACTGTAAATAGCGCTAAGTTTCAGAATTTCACTGTTAATGGTGGTGATATTGCAATGAAATCTCTGAATAAGGAAAATTCAGTTCTAACCATTAATGGCCAAGCTGTAAGTGATGCTTATGGTTTATATGAGCCTATAAAATTTAAGCTGGATGATGTGGTGAAGGTTGAAAGGGATAAAGTAAGTGGAATGGCAAAATCCGTATTTAATTTTCGCATTTTTAATCTAAATGCTGATGACAAAAAAGTAGATTTTTCGGCCAATTTTCATTCCGAAATTGACAATTTGGCCGTCTATAATGCAAGTCTTGGTAAATATGATGTTAAGCTTAGTTTTGGCAGTGACTTTATAGATTTAAATGGTAGTGGTATGGTGAATAACACACAGCTATTATTTGACCTGAAAAGTAGCAATAGGAATGAAAGTTTCGCCTGGAATTTGACCGGAGATTTACCTGCTCAAGTATTTAATTTTGATAGTGGCTATGTCAGTGCAAATTTAGAGTCAGTGATAAATCAAGATAAGACGGGGTATGTTAATGGTGATATAGATTTATCAGAATTTGAATCACATTCAAGCTACTTAGGGTGGAAAAATCGCTTTGAAGATCACAATAAAATTTTGTTTTCTACAAGGTTAAAAGAAGCAGGTGAATTGTTAGTAAATAAATTAGACATTGTAGGAAATGACCTAGATATAAAATTCAGCGGAAGAGTAGAAAATGGAAATTTATATTTAAATTCTAGTAGCTTTAAATTGCCTGATAATGATTTTAGTATAGAAATTGAATCAGGTAAGGAGAAAAATGCCATAACTATTTATGGTGAGGAAATTAACTTAAGTGATATTTTAGGCTTGCTTGGCAAAAACAGTAATGGATTAAATAAAGACATAGAGATTAGTATGAATGTTGACAATGTAATTATGAAAGAAGGCATCGTTATCAAAAATGCTAAGCTGAATGTAACCTGTACTAAAGGTAATTGCAATGGAAGTCAATTTACAGGGCAGTTTCTGGAAGATAGCAGCAACATACTAGCAGAATACAGTGGAATAGGGCTCGAAATATATGCGGATAATTCAGGTATGCTTTTGCGTTCCTTAGGCATTAGTAAATCAATTAAAAACGGCAAATTGTCTTTTTATCTCTCTCCTCAGAGAGAAAGTGGAGAACATTATGGTACGTTATCCATTAGCAATTTCTACATCAAAGATGCTCCACTACTTACTACTTTATTGTCGATGTCTTCATTGCCTGGCATTGTAAATGCCATAAAAAATGAAGGTGTATACTTTTACAAATGTAATGCACCTTTTTCATACAAAGATGGCACTATTGAAATTGAAGAATCTTGGCTTGAAGGGGCGGAGTTAGGTATTAGCACTGGTGGTAAGCTCGATATTAGAAATTATAAATTCCAGGTTGCAGGACAAGTAATACCAGCATATTCAATTAATAAATCTTTGTTAAAAATTCCTATAATTGGAAAACTTCTTACTGGTGGGAAAAGTAGGGGAATCGTTTCAATAGACTATAAAGCAAGTGGTGATGACAAAAACA
>NZ_AWUH01000082.1:0-2376 GCF_000689175.1 Wolbachia endosymbiont of Glossina morsitans morsitans
CTAATTTAAGTCAAGTTTTTTCATGTCTTCGTATAACAAGCAACGCAGGAGTAAAAGAATAAAGTTAAAAACCGTTGCAACCAATATTCCACTTGCTATGGTTGTTGAAATGTCAACCCACCACTGGCTTGATGGAGCATCATATGTGATTTGTAGCGTAAAAAAATTGATATTTAACCTGGTAATCATCGGTATTAAACCAAGAACTGTGGTTGCAACGGTAAGCAATATTGGCCTAACGCGAGAAATTGCAGCGTTTATTACACATCGCTTGATGTCATTTTTGTGTACCTTAATTTGGTGATGAAAGGCGTCAAGTAATAGTATGTTATTATTCACTATAATTCCCGCCAAAGCAATTATCCCCACTCCACACATAACAACTACGAAAACTTGTTGGATAAGAAAGAAAACAAAAAACACACATGTTGTGGATAAAAACACTGCTGTCATTACGATAAATGTATGGTATACATTATTAAACTGTGTCACTAATACCAATATCATTAGTGTAATCGCTAATATGAAAGCCTTTAACAAAAATGCTCCTGATTTTTGTTGATCTTCTTTGTCGCCTTTAAAATCAATTTTTACTCCCTTGTCCCGATCCTGGGCAATAGAATTCTGAATGAACTTTACTCTTTCATCAACAAGATAGCCAGTATCAACGTCAGCAGAGATTGTCACTATGCGTAATCCATCAATCCTGTTTAGTTTGTTTACCTTTTTTTCGGGAGCATATTTTACTATATTGCTCATAGGATACGGGCCATTAACTGTATTGATAAAAAGATTGTCTATAGTCTTCATGTTGCGATCCTTTCCAGGGAAACGGAGTACAATATCGATTTCTTCATCCGTGTTATTTGGTCTATATTTTCCAATCAACACTCCATTTGTAACCATCTTTATAAAATCGCCAATGGTTGCAACACTTACTTCAGAGCTTGTAGCCTTACTCTTATCAACACTCATATTCCACTCTATTTCAGGTGCTGATCTGCTATCTTGAATATTTATAAACCCGGATGAAGGTTGGTTCGTAATTTCTAGAATTTTCTCTGCTGCTAAATTCAAACTGGATACACTCCCGCTGAGGTTAATTTGTATTGGCTTGTCAGCCGACGGTCCTGGCTTTTCCTCCTGAACATTAATTATTATTCCTTTCATGTCTTGCACACTGCTCCTTATATCATTTAGTATGTGCTTAGCTTTGCGCCTGAAGCGCCAATCCATAAGTTCTAATTGTATTCTGGCGATAACGTTGTCTGAAAATGCTCCTGATCTAGCATAAGAAACATGAATTTCTTTTCAATGCTCAAAATGCGTTCTTCCACTTCTTTGAGTATCAGATCTCGTTCTTTGGCTGATAAGCTTTCTTTTGCTTTAACACTGATTAAAATATTATCTGAATCCACTTTCGGAAAAACTTTACTCCAGGACCAAAAGTAAAGTACAGCACACTAAATGAAAACAAAACGAATACAGTAGCACATACGAATTTTTTAGGATGATCCAAAACCTTCTCTAGCATGCGTACGTAAGCTCTTATTATAGGCCAGCATTTTTTATTTCACCACTTTCTATAGCACTCATATTTTTTTATTTCTTTTTTTGAAGTTATCGAAGGCTTACCAAATATTGCACCAAGTGTTGGTATAAAAACCAAAGCCATAATGAGCGATCCAGTCAAAGTTAGAATTATTGTAATTGGTATGTACTGCATGAATTTACCAACAGTATCAGGCCAGAATAATAGAGGAAAAAACACTGCTAATTTAGTTAACGTTGATGATAGAACCGGATAAAACATATCACGAACTGAAGTGTAAAAAGCTTCTACTTTATCCATTCCGCAGATCATCTTTCTATCGGCATATTCGCTGATCACAATTGCATCATCAACCAGCATGCCAACAGCCATAATTAAACTGAAGAGCACAACGATATTTAAGGTTATACCCATAAAGTAAAGAGCTATTATCCCAATGAGAAAGGAACCGGGTATCGAGAGTGCCACAAGAATAGCAATCCTTGTTCCCATAGAAAGCATCATTATGATCAATATTAACAACACAGCAAATATTATGCCGTTTTCCAAGTCATCAAGCACATCGCGGACGTTTTTTGACTGGTCGTTTAAGTACACCACTTTTAAATTTTCAGGTAATTGATCTTTTGCCTTATCCATTAAGTATTTTTACTTGATTTACTGTGTCTATTATGTTTTTTCCGTTACGTTTTGAAATTTCTAGCATGACACTAGGTAATCCATTAATGCGAGCAAATCCTTGGTGATCCTCAAACCTAGGGTATACTTTTGCTATATCTTTGATTCTCAAAAACTGCATCGCCTTGAGATCTAATAGGAATATT
>NZ_AWUH01000083.1:0-4185 GCF_000689175.1 Wolbachia endosymbiont of Glossina morsitans morsitans
GTTTAAGAAATTTACCAAGTAGAAAAAAAGACAAAAGAATCCCCGAGTTAGCTAGTCTTTTACTATCTCTGCTGAGTATTGGCATTTTTTTGATGTCTTGTAACGCTTTATAAGCGCGTTCAGCTTATTTTAGATAAAAATCTAAGGATAGTAGATGAAGTTTTGAAAGACATACAGTATCTATATACTGCAAAAAATTGAACATAAGACGCCGATACACTAGATAATCTTTACCTTTTAATCTGCAGATTGGGCGAAAGCAAATACAATAGCTTCAGTTTCATGATAAGAGGGCTGGCGGAGTTTTGTCAAGTAAGTTTTTTCGTTTCTGTGACCAGTTGGACTTAAAGTCTACACAAAAAACGTTTACAACCAACGTTCAACATGGTAAATTAAAAACGGTTTATTCCTCGGTAGCTCAGTGGTAGAGCAGTTGGCTGTTAACCAATTGGTCGCTGGTTCGAATCCGGCCCGGGGAGCTCTTGTCTGTTGAATTTTAGTGTTGATTTTATATGGGCATTAAATCAGTCGTTTTATGTATACTAGATGGCTGGGGAAATGGAGTAGAAAACGGTAAATACAATGCTATTAGCAACGCAAATCCACCCTGTTGGCAATATATTAGCTCTAATTATCCAAAATTGCAGTTTATCCGCCTGTGGAACTGATGTGGGGTTACCTGGTGGTCAAATAGGTAACTCAGAAGTTGGCCATATGAATATTGGCGGTGGTAGAGTAGTAATGCAAAGCCTTCAGCGCATTAATCAAGAGATTGGAACAATAGAAAACAATGTAAATCTACAAAGTTTTATTAATGATCTAAAAAGTAAGAACGGAGTATGCCATATAATGGGATTGGTGTCCGATGGTGGTGTTCATTCGCATCAAAAGCATATTTCAACTTTAGCAAATAAAATATCACAGCATGGAATAAAAGTGGTGATACATGCATTTTTAGATGGCAGAGACACATTGCCAAATTCAGGAAAAAAATGCATTCAAGAATTTACAAAGAGTATAAAGGGAAATGACACAAGAATTGCTACTGTTTCTGGGCGTTACTATGCTATGGACCGTGACAACAGGTGGAAGAGAACAATCGAAGCTTATGAGGCTATCGCATTTGCAAAGGCACCTTGCCATGATAATGCAGTATCGTTGATTGATGAAAATTATCAAAATAACATAACTGATGAGTTTATTAGGCCCGCAGTAATAGGTGACTATCAAGGTATAAAACCAGAAGATGGAGTGCTGTTGGCCAACTTTCGTGCTGATCGAATGATACAATTAGCAAGTATTTTGCTTGGCAAAACAGATTACGCTAAGGTAGCAAAATTCTCTTCAATTTTAAGTATGATGAAGTATAAAGAAGATCTCAAAACTCCTTATATTTTTCCTTCTACTTCTTTCGCTGATACTCTAGGACAAATAATAGAAGACAATAAATTACGACAATTACGTATCGCCGAAACCGAGAAATACGCTCATGTGACTTTCTTTTTCAATTGTGGAAAAGAAGAACCTTTCTCTGGTGAAGAAAGAATACTCATTCCCTCACCAAAAGTTCAAACTTACGATTTGCAGCCCGAAATGTCAGCCTTCGAGCTTACAGAAAAGCTTATAGAAAAAATTCACTCCCAAGAATTCGCACTGATAGTTGTAAATTACGCTAATCCTGATATGGTAGGGCATACAGGTAATATAAAAGCAGCCGAGAAAGCTGTGCTAGCTGTAGATGATTGTCTTGCGAAAGTGCTGAATGCTGTTAAAAAGTCAAGCAACACCGCATTAATTGTTACTGCAGACCATGGTAACGTGGAATGTATGTTCGATGAAGAAAATAATACACCTCATACAGCACACACTCTAAATAAAGTGCCATTTATTGTGTCTTGCGATAATCTAAAACTAAGAGACGGAAGGTTATCTGACATTGCCCCCACTATTTTACAGCTACTTGGAATTAAAAACCAAACGAAATGACAGGCAGTTCGTTGATTTCTTGCATTACCCTCTGTCATTCCAGCTAGGCAGCGTTATGCACCGGAATGACATCAAGTAGATGTGTTTTAACTTAATCCAACTTTTAAATTTTCGCTGTTAGCACTAATGATTCATTAAAGAAGCTGTCAATATCACCAATACTATCTATATTTTTTGTACTGATAGATTGGTCAATTCTTTTGACCAAATTAGATAAAACTTTATTAGGGCCAATTTCAACAAATTTGTTAATGCCACGGCTTGACATATACAAAACCATTTCTCTCCATTTCACTCTGCTTACAACTTGCTTGGCGAGTAAAGTTTTTATAACTTTGGGATCACTCTCCTCTTTAGCTGTAACATTTGATATCAAAGGAACTATAGGACGGGTTATTTTAATACCCTTCAAAAACTCCAAAACTTTTTCATCAGCAGGTTTCATAAGAGATGAATGAAAAGGCCCACTAACCTGTAATTTAATTAGTTTCCTCACACTCGAGTTTTTGAATAAATCGGGTAACATTTCAAGAGCTTCTCTAGTGCCACTTATAACCACTTGTCCGCCACCGTTATCGTTTGCAATTTCACAAATTCCGTCAATTTGAACTGATTTCAATATATCTTCCACTTCATTTATCTCTGCTCCAAGCAACGCAACCATTCCGCCTTTACATTTCAGTGAAGCTTCATGCATTGCTTCGCTGCGAACTTTCAGCAGCTTGATTGCAGACTCAAGCGTTAACGCTCCTGCAGCACACAGCGCTGTATATTCGCCAACTGAATGCCCACAAACATATTTAACATTGTGATCAGTGAAAAGAGATTTGCCAAACACATGCTCCATAACACGTAGCATTGCAATTGATACTGCCATTATAGCTGGCTGAGCGTTTTCTGTAATGGTTAATTCTTCAATAGGACCGTTGAAGATTAAATGAGACAGCTTTCTACCCAATATGCTATCTACTTCATTAAATACTTGTCTTGCAACGGAAAACTCACTATATAAGCTCCTTCCCATTCCTACAAACTGAGAGCCCTGACCAGGGAAAGCGAAAATCATGATAACTATTATTTACTCCCTATTGAGTATAACATTTTATCTATTTTTTGTCAATATTTTAGAATAATGATTGACTTAGTGAATTAAGTTCACTAGAATATTGACTGGCTAAAAGTTTATAAGCAACAATGAATTATCATAAAATTATTATAGTTATGACAGACGGTCAAGAGTTTGGAACTCGTTCCACTTATGGAAAGGAGGGAGACAGGGTAAAGCTTGATAGAGATCCTCTTACTCACCCCGCATGGACTGGAAGTTTGACAAGCGGGTTAGCAAGTAAAACTAGCAAATTAGCTAAGTTTAACGATAAATATGGAAGCATTTTCTAATTTTCCTCCTCTTTAAGTTTTAGAGAGTTTACTGAAGCATGCATAAATACAAAAATATAGGCTGTGTTGCTTCTCCATCACCAAAATCGCAGGAAGTATCTAAGCTATTGAAGAAACTTAATTTTATCAATATAACAGAAGAAAATAAGTCCGAAATCGATCTATTGATAGTTGTTGGCGGTGATGGCTTTATGCTACGCACTTTGCACAATTACGTCATAGAAAATAAAAACATGCATGTGTATGGGATAAACACTGGCAATGTTGGGTTTTTGATGAATAAATGCTTTAGCTGCAGTGAAGATTTAATTGATCATATAGAGCATGCAACTTCAACTCAGTTAACTTTGCTAAAAATGGAAGCAACAGACACAAGTGGCAAGAGATATCATTACATAGCAGTAAACGAAGTATACGTTTTTAGAAAAGCGAACCAAATAGTAGAGATGAATATTACTATCAACGATAAGCTAAAAGTAGAGAAATTTAGAGGGGACGGAGTAATATTATCTACCCCCACAGGCAGCACTGCATACAACTTCTCTGCCGGTGGCCCAATCTTGCCGCTAAATTCAAATTTACTTGCACTCACTTCTATCAATAGCTATTACCCAAGGCATTGGAATGGAGCACTAATCTCAAATGATACGATCGTACAAATTGACATTAACGACACAAAAAACCGTCCAGCACTTGTAGTATCAGATTACAAGGAGTTTCATAATATATCACAGATAAAAATACAAAAAGACCACGAAAACACAATAACTTTGCTTTTTGACAAAGATTACCCTCTGAATG
>NZ_AWUH01000084.1:0-2851 GCF_000689175.1 Wolbachia endosymbiont of Glossina morsitans morsitans
GATGGCTCCTTACGACAAAGAGAGGTTTGATTTACAAAGCAAGAGTAACAAGGGAAAGAGACATTTAAAAAAAAGCCCTGGCCAGTCAAAAAGAGTAAAATATTTTTTTATATAGTAACTGCTATAAAGTACAGGAATTATGTAGGATTTTCTGCTAGTGGCTACTATAAGTGGACCACAAGAAAAATAAGCAGTAGAGAATCAGCAAATAAAGAGCTACTCGAAGCTATTCAAAAAATATATGAAGTTTCTAAATGTAGATATGGAGCTCCTAAAATTCATGCTGAATTAAAGGCTTTGGGTAAAAGTTGCAATTTGAAAACGGTGCAAAGTATTATGCAGAAAAATGACATCAGGGCTATACTGAAAAGAAAGTTTAAAATTAAAAAACAACAAACAGATAATAGAGCTGTAGCTCCCAATATACTAGATCTAAACTTTATTGTTGATCAACCAAATAAAGTATGGGATTACTTACATCAGAACCAAGGAGGGACTCCGCCAACAATATTGCAATAAACCTGAAACTTGAGAAGACTATTTCCCGAAAGCTTCTACAAAAAGACCGTAGAGTTGAATTTATTTATAGAGCTAATGATCAAATAACCATATGTCTCGATGGATAATATATGGTAGAGCTCATGGGCAACAAGAAATTAATAGTTCGTATTAGTTGTAGTTATGAAGTAAATCGATTAGCAGAGTTGTATCTATTAGATGCATATGAAAAATTAGTGTTAAGTAAACCAATAAAAGCGAGCAAAAAGGAAGAAAACTCTGAATATAAGAAAGTAGATTTGAGGACGGTAAAATGGTAACAGTTAGTTTATATGCAAGAGTTTCTTCAGGGAAGCAAGCACAAGAAGATACAATAGCAAGCCAAATTGCTGCTATAGAGAATCAAATTAGTATGTATGGACATAAATTATTAAATGAATATAAATTTATTGATAATGGTTATAGTGGTTCTAACATAATCCGTCCTGGTTTGGAAAAATTACGTGATAAAATAGCAGAAGGTAACATTGATAAGGTTTATATTCATTCTCCTGATCGTTTATCTCGTAAGTATGCATATCAGATGATATTACTTGAAGAGTTTAAGAAATTAGGAGTGGAAGTCATTTTTTTAAATCATCAAATTAGCGATAATCCAGAATCTCAATTACTATTACAAATGCAAGGTATGATAGCAGAATACGAACGTGCAAAAATCATGGAACGAAGTCGTCGAGGAAAGATTTATGCAGCAAATAAGGGTTGTATAAGTGTAATGAGTGCTGCTCGAAATGGCTATCGTTATATAAACAAAAATACAGAAACAGGACAGGCCTTATTTGAGATTTATGAAGAAGAAGCTGAAGTTGTTCGCAAAGTATTTTCTTGGGTAGGAAAAGAAAGAGCCAGTATAGGAGAAGTATGTCGTAGGCTAAGTGCTATGTCCATTATGACGAGAACTGGAAAAGAGTATTGGGATAGGGCTGTAGTTTTGAGTATGTTAAAAAACTCTGCTTATAAAGGACAAGCAGCTTTTGGTAAAACAAGGTTTGGTGTCAAACTAAAACATATAAGACCGAAAAAAAACTCCTGCGAGCATCCAAAAGATAATTATTCTACTTATCCTGTTCCAAAAGAGGATTGGATTTATATTAAAGTACCTAGTATAGTAAGCGAAGATTTATTTGAAATCGTTCAAGAACAATTAGCTGAGAATAGAAAAATAGCAAGAACAAGACAAAGAGGAGCAAGACATTTATTGCAAGGTTTAGTAGTATGTAAGCTTTGCAATTATGCATATTATGGTATTAGCACTGCACTGCACAAGGAATAAGGAGGGGGAAAAAACTAATAATCAGGTATATTATCGTTGTGTTGGCACGGATTCATACCGTTTTGGCGGTAATAAAATGTGTAACAACAAATTAATTCGTACAGATACATTAGACATGGCTGTGTGGGAAGAGGTAAAACATCTATTAAAAAATCCAAATAGAATATTAGAGGAGTATAAACGTAGACTTTCAGAACTTAAAAAATCACCACTAGATCAAAAAAGTGCTTTGCTTGAAACACAAGAAGATAAATTAAAACGAGGTATTGCAAGGTTAATTGATAGTTATGCTCAAGAATATATTGATCAAGAAGAATTTGAGCCAAGAATTAAAGCAATGAAACAAAACTTAAAAATGGTTGGAGAACAAAAGAAAAAGATATTTGATCAGAAAAAACTCACACAAGAGTTAACTCTAGTAGTAACAAATTTAGAGGGGTTTTCCTCTAGTATTAACTCAAGTCTTAATAATGCAGACTGGCTAACTAAACGTGATATTATTAGAACGTTAGTTAAGCGAATTGATATTAATTTTGAGGATGTAAACATCGTGTTTAGAGTAAAAGAGCTTCCAGACTCTTTTCATATGGAGAAAAATCAATGCTTGCAATGTTGTTGTAGGGGTAGGGATGGCTATATTTGCCAGCAATAATTCTCACGTATGGTAGTTAATGAGTAGTGCAATAAATAAACAATTGGTTATGAACTCTTTATTAATGGCCATTAATAGGCGTAAACCTGTTAAAAATCTACTGCTGCACAGTGACCAAGGTTCACAATATACTGCGAAGGGTATCAATATCTCTTAGCTGTAAAGAATATAGATGAGTAATAAAGGCTGTTGTTACGACAATTCTGTTGCAGAAAGCTTCTTTAGCTCATTGAAAAGAGAAATACTTATTGATACTTCACAACACTCTGCTCAACAAACTAGAACTGCAATATTTGAATACATAGAAATTTTTTATAACAAACAACGTCACTATTAACTATTGCATTCCAGAACAATTTGATGCATCA
>NZ_AWUH01000085.1:0-3397 GCF_000689175.1 Wolbachia endosymbiont of Glossina morsitans morsitans
ATTATCTTGTCATCAATATCAGTTATGTTGCGCACATAAGTAACTTTGCCATAACAAAACTTGAGCAATTGAAATAATACGTCGTAAACAACAACAGAACGTGCATTGCCTATGTGTGCCGTATCATATACTGTTGGTCCACAAACATACATCTTTACATGATCTTTGTCGATCGGTGTCAAGAGCTCTTTTTTTTTGTTAAAGTGTTGTAAAGCCTAACCATATACGAAGCTTTTGAGAAAAGAAAATGCCCCAATGATAAGTTGTGGCCCTTTGACTACTACAACAAGAGTAAGCAATAGTCCACACAATGATATTAAAATTCCCAATATAGATAGAAACCCATCTTTACTCATAATACCAAGTGAAATAAGAGTCGTACCAATTGCAGGAATGAAGTTAGTAAGAGGTAGTGGAAGAGCTATTGATAACGCACAAAGCAGCATTATAAAAGCTAAAATCTTTTCACCGGGCCCATAGAAAATAAAAGACATTCTTGGTCTCATGAACTTTTCTATTTTTTTTAATGCTGGAGAAGTTTTTTCCACCACAAGAGCTAGTGTTGAACGCTGAAAAGATCTTCTTTCTAGCCAACTGGGCATCCAAGGAGAATCAAATCCAAATAAAAGCTGCAATGAGAATAAGATTAAAGGTATAGAAAGAATAGTTGTATAACCAGGTGGAACCGGTATAGGCACTGATAGCGGCAAGGAGAAGATGATTATTAAAATACCAAAACCACGCTCATGCAAAGCTGTTTTAATGTCAAACAAAGTTACTTTATCGCTATCATTGTTATTGGTATCTGCAACTTCTTTTAGAATATCAGAAGCTAATTTATCACTTTTAGTCAACTTATCATTTTTTGACACGAAAAACCTTTGATAAAAATAATTCTTAACACAATTATTGTTTTATTTCAATATGCATTATTCATTTTGCGCTAGTAATTCGTTCTTTTGTTAAAGTGTTGTAAAGCTTTTAAGAAGAGAAAGTGCTCCGGTTATAAGTTGTGGTCCTTTGACCATTACAACAAGAGTAAGCAACAACGCACACAATGACACTAAAACTCCCAATATGGATAGAAACCCGTCTTTACTCATAATGCTAAGTGAAATAAGAGTTGTGCCAATTGCAGGAAGGAAGTGAGTAAAAGGTAATGGAAGAGCTATTATTATTGCACAAAGCAACATCATAAAAGCCAGAATCTTCTCACCAGGCCCATAGAAAATGAAAGACAGTCTTGGCTTCATGAATTTTTCTATTTTTTCTAATACAGGGGAAGTTTTCTCTACCATAAGAGCTAGTGTTGAACGCTGAAAAGATCTTCTTTCTAGCCAACTGGGCATCCAAGGAGAATCAAATCCAAATAGAAGCTGCAGTGAGAATAAGATTAAAGGTATAGAAAGAATAGTTGTATAACCAGGTGAAACCGGTATAGGCACCGATAGCGGCAAGGAGAAGATGATTATTAAAATACCAAAACCGCGCTCATGCAAAGCTGTTTTAATGTCAAACAAAGTTACTTTATTGCTATCATTGTTATTGGTATCCGCAACCTCTTTTAGAATATCAGAAGCTAGTTTTTTATCTTTAGTGAGTTTCTCACTTTTTTGCACAATTATCCTTTAATAAAATATTCCTCTTAAGCTAACATAGTTGTTGCTGTATTTCAATATTTGTTATTTATTTCATACCAACACTTCATCTCTTTCATTCTTTAACCTGACTAAGTTTTTAAACAGATGACATGCACTAAGGTGCATGTCACGAAGTATGAGGACGCTAACGATCTGGTTCGTTAGACGATAATTTTTCTGAGTCCTTAAGCTCCTGCTTAAGGTTTTTGATGCCTTTTCCTAAATCACCCATAACTTGCGGTAATCTGCCTGCACCAAACAGAACTAAAATTATTATTAAGACTAGAAACAATTGCCATGGTCCTAAACTCATTTTCACCTCCATTTAAAATAATTGACCTTTAAATATTAAAACTTGACTGAAGTCAAGTAACACATAGATTATATCACCTTTATTTAATTATAAATCAAGGTTTTTTTAATTATTTTATAACAATCCCAAACTAGATTATTTTCTTGCAGCGAATAAGTGGAAACTTTTCGCTTAACTGTAGAGTAGAAGAGAGCTCACTAAAAAACTTTGCTAGCGTATCGTCTTTAGGCTTATGGTATATATCGCTAGAAACTCCTGATTGAATAATTTTACCATTTTTCATTACGTAGATAAAATCTGCAACTTTCAATGCTTCTTGCGGGTCATGAGTTACCATTAGCACAGGGATATTTTTACTTCTAAAAAGGGACAATATATGTTGTCTTATTCGGCACTTGAGCAGTATATCCAAATTAGAAAATGGTTCATCTAACAACACAACATCAGGGTTTTGTGCCATCACTCTTGCTATTGCAACTAATTGTTGTTGTCCTCCAGATAAGGCGTTAGGGTACATATTTTCATATTTTTCTATATTGAGTAACTTCAAGATTTCCAATGCAATTAGGTGCTTTTCTCTCTTGGAAGAGCTGCGGATAGCAAAGGTTATATTTTCTACTACTGTTTTGTGAGGAAATAATGCAGAATGCTGAAAAATCAATCCGATATTTCTATGCTCTATAGCGACTGATGCCTTATTGCTCGCAACTAACCTATCATTTATAAAAATAGTTCCAGATTTTGGATTTTCTATCCCCGCAATTAATTTCAAAATTGTTGACTTGCCACAGCCAGAATGCCCCAATAAACATGCAACATTTCCTTTCTTTACTTTAATGTTTATATTGCTTAAAGCAAAGTCGTTTTGATTGTTATAGAAATAACCAATATTGTTAACTAGCATTAATCTTACTTAAACCATGTTATTAAAATATAATAGCATTATACTCAAGAAGTACAGAAATGTTTTTTGTCGTCATAAATTGGTTATGCAAGAAATCTAGAAAAGAGAAGGATTTTTTGCTATAACTTTACATAAATGGTAGGAAACACGGGACTATAGCTCAGCAGGATAGAGCGTTGGACTCCTAATCCGAAGGTCGTGCGTTCGAATCGCACTAGTCCCACCACATTGCTTCACAAATTTTATGGAGATTTTTTTCACAAATACGCACACCTTTTTTTGCGGTTTTAAGATATAAATTCCCTAATAATAAAACGGGGTTTTGTGTCATTCCAGTACTCCTCTCTTATAATTCACGTATTTAAGAATGACTTCTGCTAAACCTTTACTAATTCCAGGTACGTTTTGAATTTCAGCCAGAGAAGCTTTGCTTATATTTTTCACTGAACCAAAATAAGACATCAACGTCTTTTTTCTTTTGTTGCCAATGCCGGGTATTTTGCTTAATTGTGAAACTATAAACTGTTTATCGCGTTTTTT
>NZ_AWUH01000086.1:0-2115 GCF_000689175.1 Wolbachia endosymbiont of Glossina morsitans morsitans
ATTAGCTGATCATATCGATAACGAGGTATTGTTGCTCTAATCCAAATAAATACGAATAAAAGTATAATTATCTTCAAAACGAACCAAATTAAACCTGGAATTTTATAAAGCAAACCAAGTTCTAACGGAGGATACCATCCCCCAGGAAAGCATATTGTCATCATAGCACTTGCTAAAATCATATTTGCATATTCTCCGAGAAAAAAGAGGGCAAAAGGCATGGATGAATATTCAACGCTATATCCAGAGACAAGCTCTGCTTCAGCTTCTGGTAAATCAAATGGGTGACGATTAGTTTCTGCAAGCAAAGAAATAAAAAATATTATTCCTATAGGCATTAGTAGTAAATCAACCCAAAATGGCATATTGTGTTTCGCTACCACCATCTCTCCAAGATTTAATGTTCCAGTGGTAATAACGACTGTAGCAACTATTAAGCCTATTGAAACTTCATACGAAATCATCTGAGCAGCCGACCGTATAGCGCCAAGAAATGCATAATTAGAATTGCTTGACCAGCCTGCAATAATCACGCCGTATACTCCCAGCGACGATATAGCTAGCACATAAAGCACTCCAACATTAATATTTGCTATAACCTTAGGAATAACTACTTGCTGGCCATTTTCTACAATTACTTCAGCACCAAACGGTATAACTGCCCAGGCAATTAATGCCAAGATAAAGGTAAGCATTGGAGCCATAATGAACAGTATGGTGCTCGCTCTAAATGGTATTATCGGCTCCTTAATCAGGAGCTTAATAGCATCTGCAAATGGCTGCAATAGCCCAAAAGGTCCAACTACACTTGGGCCGTGCCTCAGTTGAATTGCAGCAAGGACCTTACGCTCAAAGTATGTCAAATATGCAACTGAAAGTAGTAGCGGTACTAAAATAAATAAAATATTAACTAGCGTGTTCATAAAAAGCTTTAGTACAACCTGCCATTATTTTTGAAGCGCGACTTATTGAATCCGTCATATAAAAATTACACTCCTTTAAAGTAAAAGGTGTATTACTTAAATTTATTTTACCATTGCTAATTGGCACCCATGTGTTTTTTATTACTTGATCAGCATTTCTAAACTGTGGACCGATAGTATCTAGTTTTTTTCTCACGTCAAATAAACTATCATATGGTAAGGATAGATCCAAATATTGCGAGAGATTTTTAATAATTAACCAGTCCTCCTTTGCTTCACCTGGAGGAAATACAGCTAAATTTGTTCTTTGCACTCGACCTTCAGTGTTTACATAAGTTGCATATTTTTCTGTATATGCAGCACCAGGCAAGATAACATCTGCCACATGTGCCCCCTTATCACCGTGATGACCTTGATAAATTACAAATGTGTTTTCTAACTTTGATGTGTCAATTTCATCTGCGCCAAGAAGATAAACCACTTCTATTTCACCACTTTCTGCATGTTCCAATATTTGATTAATATCCCTTTCGCCTTTTTTAGGAACAAACCCAATATCTAGCCCACCAACTCTTGCTGCAGCTTTATGCAGCACATTAAAGCCATTCCAGTCATCTCTGATCATGTTAAATTTTTCTGCAATTTTGCCAGCCAGAACTAGAACTAATTCAGAATCATCTCTTACTAATGCATCTTGACCGATAATCAGCATAGGGTTTTGAGCAGCTACCAGCAGCTCACAGAATTTATGACTTCCATTTGCTATTTTACTCAAAATATCAGGATTATCGCCCAATTTCTCAACATGATACAAATATTCAATGTTAGGACCAACACTTGCAACAGGAAAGTTGCCCTGTAAATATCTCTTTCTCAATCTTACGTTAATGATCGATGCTTCTATCCTTGGGTTTGTATTTATAAGCAGACACAAATCCGCATTCTCTATACCTTCAATAGTGGTATTGAACACATACGATCCACGATTATTTGGTATAAGTTTTGCACCATCTTGCCTACAGTCTATATTCCCCGAGCCGAGCTTCTGCACCACTTCTTTGAGTAGAAGCATAGACTCACAATCTGCTAAATCACCTGCAATTGCAGCTATTTTCTTTGATTTTGTATTCTTTAATTTCTTTGCAGCAACAGTTAATGCTTCATTCCAATCAACTGGGGCTAATTTACCATC
>NZ_AWUH01000087.1:0-4632 GCF_000689175.1 Wolbachia endosymbiont of Glossina morsitans morsitans
TAACTATTGCATTCCAGAACAATTTGATGCATCATTCTTTTTGTAAAAAACATTCCACACTTTCTCTCCACTTTTTCTGGGTAAGGTCACTTTTCCACTGATCATATTTAATCGCCATAACTTTACTCCTACTTTAACAATATTTTAATTATCATATATTATGGCAAGAAAGTCAACCCTACCTAATTTTGCTTAGTAAGCACACTAACTATGAAACAATCTATATTACCATCAAAAACAGAATTTATATTGCCCACTTCATGTCCGGTTCTTAAATCCTTCACCATTTGATATGGATGCATAACGTACGATCTGATCTGATTGCCCCAGCCTATATCGCTATTTTTTACCATATTCTTCAGCCATCTTTTGTTCTTTCTTTTCCAGTTCAATTTGGTATAAACGTCCTTTAAGTAATTTCAATGCCTCATCTTTATTTCTGTGTTGAGAACGACCATTTTGGCATTGAACTACAACACCAGTTGGAATATGCGTAATGCGTACTGCACTTTCAGTTTTGTTCACATGCTGACCGCCTGCTCCGGAAGCACGATAGGTGTCGATCTTTAGATCCTTTTCATCCACAGCAATATCAATTGAATCTTCTATCACTGGAGTTACTCCTACACTTGCAAAACTGGTATGACGTTTACCATTTGCATCAAACGGCGATATTCTAACCAGCCTGTGAATTCCACTTTCACTTTTTGCCCACCCATAAGCTTTTTCTCCAACGATTTTTATCATTGCGGACTTGATACCAACCGACTCTCCTTCTAATTTTTCTACAACTTCAACTTTAAAGTTATGATAAATTTCTGCCCACCTTACATACATGCGCATCAGCATTTCAGCCCAATCATTGCTCTCTGTTCCACCAGCTCCTGAGTGGATTTCTAAAAAGCAGTCATTATTATCTGCTTCACCAGTAAATAAGGATTCTGTTTCTTTACACTTGATTAATTTTTCTAACTTTACCAGTTCATTTTCAACTTCAGAGAAAAATTCTTCACCGTTCTCATCAATAGCAGACTTCATTAAGCTAATGGCATCGTTGTAATCGCTTTCCAGCTTTAAAAACAACTCTACGTCATTCTTAATTTTAGAACGTTCTTTTAAAACTTCTTGTGCTTTTTGGTTATCTTGCCACAAATCATCATTCGACGCTTGGGAATCCAGCTCTTCAAGACGCAACTTTAATTTTTCTATGTCAAAGACACCTCCTGATAAGAGAAATACTTTTATTTAAGCTTTGAAAGTGTTCGAGAATTTCTGAATAAGTTTTCATTATACTTTAGATTTTAATATATTTACTATCAATAACAATAACAGTAAACAAAATAGAAATTTAACCATATGATAGTTAATTTAAATAATTTCATTATACTTTAATGTTTAAGGAAATCAAGCGCGTATATTTATTAAAAAATAAGGTAAAGTAATGAATATTAAAATAAGTTCTCATTATGGTTTAGACAAAAAGGCTATTGATGACTTAATAGAGTCACTTGATAACGAGGAGCTAGAAAATGTTCATAATATTGTAAAAACGATAGACAGTGTTCAGTTAGCTTATTTTTTATCTACTTCAATCAGTGATCACAGGGAGAAATTAGTTAATATCCTCGATCAACATTTGTTAAGTGATGCCCTAGTGCATGTAGTGCCAGATTTACAAATAGAGATCATAGAAACATTGGGAATAGAAAATACAGCAAAGTTACTAATGCTCCTTGATGTAGAAGATATAGTAACCATAGTGAAAGATTTAGATAGAAAGTCTGTAGAAAATATACTTTACTATTTGCCCAGCAAGACTCAGAAATCAGTAGAGGAGTTGCTATCATACCCAGAAGAAAGTGCAGGGAGGTTAATACATAAAGATATGGTTATAGCTCCATATTATTGGACAATAAATCAACTGACAGAATTTGTGTGCAACTATAAAAAAATACCAGAAAAATTTCACCAGATATTCATTATCAACTCAAAATTAGAGCCTATAGGCAGTGTTAATTTAAATAAGGTAATATCTCACTCAGGAGACACAATAATAAAAGAGATAATGGATCATGACATAAAAATCATTAAAACTGGAGTAGACCAAGAGGAAGTAGCAAGAATATTTAAAGATTACTCTCTATTATCAGCTCCGGTAGTAAATAAGAATGGTAAAATTATTGGTGTGATCTTAATTGAAGATGTGATAAAAGTTGTTCAACAAGAAACAGAAGAGGATGTACTCAAAATAAGCGGTGTATCTTCTAAAGCCGATATAAATGCCCCTATACATAAAACTATAATTAAAAGGCTACCTTGGTTACTGTTTAACCTCTTAGCTGCAACAATGTGTTCCATAGTAGTTGGCTTTTTCGATGATGTAATAAAAAGTTTTATAGTGCTGCCAATAATCATGCCGATAATTGCATCAATGAGCGGAAATGCAGGATCCCAAACAGTAACGCTAACCATCCGGGCAATCGCAACAAAATATCTAACTGAGCAAAATGCAAAAAGAATACTGATGAAAGAATTTTTAATAGGTCTTATAAACGGGGTGATCTTATCTACTATTTCATTAGTAGTGTTAGCAATAAGGTTTCACAACTTCAAAGTGGAGATGATTTTTGTGGTCTCCATGATTATGATGTCAATTATTGCAACGTTCATCGGAACTTTCATTCCTATAATGCTTCACCGTTTAAAGTCTGACCCTGCCGTTTCTTCTTCAATCCTAACATCGGCAACAACTGATATTCTCTCAGCTTTTATATTTCTTGGTTTAGCTACGATCTTTTTATTAAATAGCTAATACTATCTATAGCTATACCGCCGCGAACCGTCATGCCGCGATTCATTCGCGGTATCTCTTAGCATAGATCCCGCTAACAAGTAGCGGGATGATGAGAAAGGGGCTACTTGGATGACATTCTCCCTGGTGTGCCCAAATCACAATGTTCGTACATCTGTGGATTTATTCGCGGTATAGATTCCGCTAACGAGTAGCGGAATGACGGTTTTTCAAATTGTCGTAAGTCAGTTTAGCTATAATATCAAATTTCACAACTTCACCAACTATTTCTTTCTATTAAATAAGAATAAATTGCCTATACAAAAATAGATTGGCAATATTTCAAGTCTGCCAAGCAGCATTAAAAACGATAGAAATAATTTTACTTCATTACTGAAAGAGGAATAATTACCCGAAGGACCTATTAAGTTGCTGAACCCTGGACCAGAGTTTGTAAGCGTTGCAGAGATTGAGCTGATGCTAGTTATAAAGTCTGCATTGCTTAAGTAAGACATCACTACTGATGAAATGGTAAACGTTAACATGAAAATTGCAAAAAATATAAAGACAGAATGAACTTCATCATTCTCCAGGGTTTTTCCATTGAATTTTACTCTATTGTCTGCACCTGGGTTTAATAAAAGGTAAAAGTAATTTCTTATAGACCTTAAAAGAACAATCAAGCGGAAGGTTTTGACACCGCCACTTGAAGAACCACTACATCCACCAACAAAGGTGAGAAAAGAAGCTAAGACTGAAATGAAACTCCAATCTATATGATTACAGATTCCATAACCAGTTGACGTAATCAAGGAAGCGATGGTAAATGTGCTGCATCTAAATGATAATGACACTCCTAAATCAACATTTTTATACAACCAAAAACAAGCAAATAAAGATGAAACAATAGCTATCTTAAAAAAGTAAGAGACCTGCTCATCATAGCAAATGTCTAATCGTCTTATAATTTTTAAATAGCTAAGAAACGGCAGAGAACCCAAAATCATAAAAATGATCGTTATGACTTCTAACATAGGGTTATTATAGTGTCCCATAGAATCATTATAGTTAGCAAATCCACCAGTTGATACAGCGGACATTCCGTGACATATTGCATCAAACAGTGGCATACCAGCTAGATAATAGGAAAATATGCATAACAAAATTAAGCCATAATATATTGCCGTAACATGAATCACTACGCTTCGTGTGTTCGGCAACTTCCTTTTGGTAACATCTGAATATTCAGAATAAAGTAAATTATTTAGGCTGAGAATCTTGAGAAAAGGAAAAACTGCAATTCCTAAAGTAATTACACCAAAACCACCTATGCCATGTAGCATTGCTCTCCACAGCAATATTCCCGGAAATTGCTTTTCAATATCATTAAATGTAGTTGCCCCTGTGGTTGTGATGCCAGATATCGTTTCGAATAATGCATCAACATAGCTCAGATTATCAAAATAGAAAGGAATAGCTGCAAACAGAGACAAGGCAATCCAAGTGCAACTAGTAATCGCAAAAATTGCTGGCATGCCATGTAATCTACTTAATTTACCGAGTAAAATAAAAGTTACGCCAGGTGTGTAGGTAATTATGAATCCAGCGAGAAAATTTTTCCATTCGTAGCTGAGATACTTATTGGTAACAGCAGGAATAAGCATTGCTAAGCTAAACAGCAATAGGAATATTCCCACAATAAATACAATTGAGCGTAAGCGTTCCATAGAGTTACTTTCTAGCTATACAAAACCATAAAAGCTATTCTAACGTCAAGCACTTTGTTGCAACAGCTATTAACAATATATTTGACTCACTTGTAAATATGTGTGATAATAAAA
>NZ_AWUH01000088.1:0-1025 GCF_000689175.1 Wolbachia endosymbiont of Glossina morsitans morsitans
AACAGATGCTAGGAAATCGTTATAACTGTAGTTGTTAGTCTAGCAGAAAAGAATATTTTCCCTTTGAAATTGTGAAAGTTATTAGACAACATTCCAATTTCTTCATCACCATCAAAACAATTTTACTTTAGTGAAATATGTTTGATCTTTTATTCTAACTATTTCACCGCTGGAGTTTCTTTGTATGTGATAATCATTTGGGTCGTACTTTATAGCAAAAAAGTTTGCCAGAGCCATATTTCTCTAAGTTTATAAGGCCCACATTTACATGTTTATGGGAATAATCTCTCTTTTCATATTCATGTGCAAATATTGGATCTATGTATCTATATTCATCTGATATATTTGGCATACCTATTGGATGTTCATTTCCATCTTTCGTCACCGGAACAAGCTTATATGTTCCGTCTTTTTCCACTAATTTTAGATGAGTAATACTTTGTGGTAGTTGAAACCTTACATTTGCTCCATGGTCATGAATAAATAGATCACCTTTTTCGGTAATATAAAAGCCCATATTTTTGAATGTATGTAAATTTTCGCCTCCTTGTTTTACAACCGCTTCGTGTACATCGTCGTCTGTCCTATCTGTTCCCTTATTATCCAGTAGTTTTCCTTTTTCTACGATTACTCCATTTGCCTTTTGCTCATCAGAATATTGGGCATGCTCTGAATCCTGATGATTCAAAATTTTGGTACCTCTGAGGAGCAGAGAATCTAAATCTTTTTGGATGTGTCCAGTGCTAGGATGCAACAATTCATTTTCACGTAAATGCGCCTCATCAAAGTATTCATCACGTTCAACTGTTCTGCCATCTATTAGGGAAGCTTTATAATGACCGTTTTCTTTTGTAACTGCCATGTAAGCACCACCTTCGTATGAAACATTTAAGTTGTGTAATATATCCTCAAAAACGAAAGTTTCTTTAGTTTGGCCTTCAACTTGCTTAAAAAAATCCTGATTCGCTCAATAATTCTCCAAGCTTTGTATTTCCGTCATATATAGACAGTGCACCCATATCTCC
>NZ_AWUH01000089.1:0-2434 GCF_000689175.1 Wolbachia endosymbiont of Glossina morsitans morsitans
TATATATTCGTCTTCATATAATATGTTCTCTCTTAGTAGATTCACTAACTTTTCATTATATTTGCGATCAGAATTAGCGTTTTCAATATAATTCAAGTGCTTCAGCGTTATAGTTTGCCCAGAATTTACTCTATCACTGGACTTTGCTTTGCAATCATCAACTTTGATTAATCCTTTCCTTAAAGATTTTTCAATTACAGATTGCTTTAGATCAGGAAAGATTCTTCTGATGTACCTATCCAGCCTAACGTTATCGTCTTCTATTAATATGGTTTTTATACTTTGTAGCATTCCATTACTTATAATGAATATCTAGTGAAATGTCAATTATTGGTGTCATTCCAGTGTCAAGCACTGGAATGACACCGAAGGGGCTACTGCCGTCATAAAGGAACCAGTGTCAGCTACTCGGATGACAGGAGAAGGAGATTACTGAGATGACAGCTAGCCTGACAACCGTCATCCCGTTGCTTGTTAGCGGGATCTAGAGATACCGCGAATGAATCGCGGTATGACGGTTCGCGGCGGCATGACGTAGAGCTTACGTTAGCTATACTTTTATACTCACCAACTCAGCTGGATCCAAGTAGTCAGAGCACTGGGATGACAAAAAAAGGAGGGCACTTGGATGACGGGAGAAGGAGCTATTTGGATGACATCGTTTACTATACAATGTTTGTACAGTTCTGGATAAAAAAATTAGCTAACAAATTTATAAACATCAGTATACAGCTCATCAACGCTTGGTTCTTTACTATTTTTGGCAAAATCTTCCGACTTTTTTACTAAATCACGTATTTCCTTATCAATTACTTTGCACTCTTCTTCTGAAGCCATTTTATTATCTGTCATGTATTTCTTTAAAGTGCTTATAGGGTCATGATTTTGCTTCATATCTTCAACTTCTTCTTTTAAGCGATAAGTAGCAGGATCTGACATTGAGTGACCGCGATATCGATATGTCTTCATTTCAAGCAGGATAGGCCCTTTTCCGCTGCGTGTGTGTTCCGCTGCTTCGCTTGTAGCCTCATAAACAGAGAAAAAATCCATTCCATCAACTTGTTTTCCAGGAATACCAAAACTTTTTCCTCTTTTATATAACTCTGTTACTAAAGTTGATCTTTGCACGGAGGTTCCCATTGCGTATTCATTATTTTCTATGATGTAAACCACAGGCAACTCCCACAAAGATGCCATATTAAACGATTCATATACTTGTCCTTGATTTGCAGCACCGTCGCCAAAATATGTAAATACCACATTATCTTTTTTCTTATATTTATTAGCAAATGCTACTCCTGTGCCAATTGGAACTTGTGCTCCCACTATTCCATGCCCGCCGAAGAATTTTTTTTCAACGTCAAATACGTGCATCGAACCACCTTTACCTTTCGAGCATCCTGTTTCTTTGCCGGTAAGCTCTGCCATTACAACATTTGGATCAGAATCACATGCGAGCATTAAGCCATGGTCTCTATAACTTGTGATAAAAGCGTCACCTAATTTTGATGCAGCTTGAGTTCCAACTGCAACTGCTTCTTGTCCTATTGATAGGTGACAGAACCCGCCTATTAATCCCATCCCATATAATTGTCCTGCTTTTTCCTCAAATCTGCGTATGAGTAGCATTTTCCTGTAGAATCCAATTATCTGTTCTTTAGTGAAATTTTCTGCTTTCATATCGATTTCTTCTTCATTAAACTAACAGAATACCAGGAATTTTAAATTTTTGCTAATGAACTATTACCACTGGCTTGAGGCTTTTCATGTTATCTCTGTTATCATGTGGATGGCAGGTATGCTTTATTTACCCAGGCTTTATGTCTACCATGCAACTGTAAAACCGGGATCGGAAAATGATAGCTTGCTTCAAACAATGGAAAAGAGGCTACTTAGATATATCATAAACCCTGCAATGCTTTTCTCACTTGGTCTTGGAATTACACTAATGGTTATTAGGGAAGCATATCGTGAAGGATGGTTTCATCTAAAAGCATTTGCAATACTTTTGATGTTAATTATTCATATGCTACTTGCAAAATATAGGAAAAATTTTGCAATGGGTTCGAATAAGAAGTCACATATTTATTTTCGCGTTTTAAATGAAGCAGTTACAGTATTGATAATAGTTATAGTTATTATGGTTGTTGTAAAACCTTTTTGACTGACCTTACCAAAAAAAAGCAGAAAGCTCGTATCTGTTCAGATGCATGGCTAATGTACAATACTGAAATAAAAATTCCAGTGCTCCCTTTCTTGTAATCCCAGTGCTTGACACTGGGATCCAGCTTTCTTTACAAATTCACCAAAAGTGCTTCATTCTATAACGCAAAACCCATACTCACCAAACTCAATGCATTACTTGCAATTAAGTTTCCTGGATGCCAGTGTCAAGCTACTCGGATGACACCATTCTTTTTCCTGGATCCCAGTG
>NZ_AWUH01000090.1:0-5345 GCF_000689175.1 Wolbachia endosymbiont of Glossina morsitans morsitans
AATTTTGTCAGTAACTGCCAGTTCTTTTCACTTGAGCGATGCAACAAAGCCATTCCAGTGTCAAGCACTGGAATGACATCGTCTTAACATTGTACCATATTACAATGTTCGTACAGTTATGTGTCACGCTACTTGGATGACAAGAAAAGGTTTCTAGAATGACGGAAACGAAGTCATACATAGAAAATAGGTTAGGTATTTTCAATTTTTGTTGTATACTCAAATAAAAATCTCACTTTTACAGATGGATACAGTAAAGTTTGTTTTATTACTGCCAACAATATTACTCATGCTAGTTGCTGGTGTTTACCTATCGATTAAACTAAAATGGCTACAGGTATTTAGATTACCATACGCCCTTTCACTACTTGGAGCTAAAAAAGGAGAAAATAAATTTTCTTCTATAGCCGCTCTGTTTACAATTTTAGGGGGAAATTTAGGAGTAGGAAATATTTCAGGAACTGCTGTTGCTCTAAAAACCGGAGGACCGGGCTCTATTTTGTGGATGGCGATAATTATTGTTATCACTTCTGTGATAAAATATGTCACTTGTTATCTAAGTATAAAAACCAGAAAGGAAAAGAACGGACGGTTTATAGGTGGCCCTGTAGCCTACATGGCTGATGCATTTAATTCTAGAAAAGCTACAATTGTGTTTCTGGTTGTTATGATGATGGTTTCAATAACAGTTGGTAACCTTGTTCAGGTAAATTCTCTATCAATACCACTTAACATGATAGATGTACCTGTAGTCATTGGTGGCATTGTAATGGCCATAATATTTTTTGTTGTTGCAGTTCTCAGCTTAAAAAAGATTAAAATTTTTATATCGGCTATGATACCGATAATGACGGTAAGTTACCTCATACTTTGCGGTATCATATTATTTAAATTTAGTGAAAATATTCTTCCTTCTCTAAAACTAATAACAAGCAGTTTTTTTACAACCAGTAGCTTTAACTCTGGTTTATCTCTAGGTTTGATTCTAGAAATGTTGACTATTATTCAAGTCGGAACTTTGCGAGGTATTTTTGCAACAGATATAGGGCTTGGCCTTGAAGGAATCGTACATTCTTCAATTGTTCCTAAGAAAAATAATAATAAATTTATTATTGAGCAGAGTCTAATTACGATAATATCGGTTTTTATAGTTGCGTTTATAGTATTTATTACAACAATGGTACTGCTTGTCACAGATTCTTGGGTCACTGATTTAGAGAGCACTAACATGTGCATATTTGCTTTTAGAAAGGCAATGAATTGGCCTTATATTGACTATTTAATTATGGCCATAATGTTTTGTTTTGCTTTTACTACTATTTTTACTTGTTTTTTTTGCTCAAAACAGACAATACGCTATGTGTCTATGGATAATAAATACACTAAAATCTGGATTGTAATTTTTACCATGATCATTCCGCTTGGTGCGATAGGTAAAGTCCGGTTGCTATGGGATGTTGCTGATATCTCGATTGCTGCTTTGTTGTTTATCAACATACTCGCTATACTCAAGCTAACCTCTCAAGATCCAGGAGTGTTTACTATGAGTAGCAGATATTTGAAGTTGCAAAAACAGAGCTATAGCTAAAGCAATTTAGGCTATGCAGCTGTTGTGATATAAGAGTGATTTCCGCCAAGAAGGATGTCATACCAGTGCCCAGACACTGGGATCCAGGAATCTTGATTGGCACTAAATTAGTGAGCATAAAAGTAGCTAATCTTATGTTAAAACACAACATTTTTGATGGGGTTCGTGAAAGGCTGGATTCCAGACTGGAATGACAACTTAAATCGTTTGATGTTACCATAAAATTGCTTGTGTCATCACATTAGTAACACAACCTTCCTTAATAAAAATTCAACCAATGCTTGTGATAATTATATTAGCTAGTATTAGCTAGAACTAAATGCAGAGGGTTATTAGTGAGGGATATATGGGCACTAACGATACACAACAAGAACACATTTATAATGAGCGCATTCAAGAAATTTTTCCTTTATTTGATAAAATAAAAAAGGAAGACGACCCAATTTATAATGCTAGAGTTGATTTTAACACAGTAAAGTTTTTAACAAAACACGCCAACTGGAATTGGGACGAAGAAGAAAACAAAGATAAAGCATATGGAGTTATTCTTCAGAAATGCGACAAGACAAAGAAAGCTGGACAAGAGCTTGAAAGTGAAGTTAAAGAAAGGTTGAAAGAGTATGTTGATGATGTTGCAGGAGTTTCAATATACGGTAATCACGCAAGTATTACGCTGGGAGATAACAAAAAAGAGTTTAAAATTAGCGAATTTTTAAATAGTGATTTTTGTGAGAAGAATGAAATCTCAGGATTTTCAACATTGCATAGTGATGGAAAGAGCGGAATGCATGGTTTTGTTGCCGAGGAAGAAGGGAAAAAAATAAGACATTATGTCATAACTGATGGTTCATATGAAATGACTTTAAAGTGGTATGCGGAGGGGAAGGAATGTAAGATCAAAATTAAGATTGATGCTAACGGTGTAGACCTTGTTAAAGGTGATGATTTTTCTCTAGAACGGTTAGAAGTAAACAGAGATGTAAAAATAGGTGGTTTATTCTTGCATGAAATACAATTCAGGGAGAAAGGACAAGGAAAAGCGAATGAGATGCAACATAATAAAGACAGTAACGAGCTATCATCTGAAACTACAACAAGAATTGATGTTAATAGAGGTGTTAGCGTTCAAGCTACTGATATAACTCAAAAAAAAGAAGACCACCTTTCACATTTTGGACTACAATCTAACAGCAGAAGGCAGTCTTACGATAGCGGAATTGGAAAAGATTTTACGATAAAATTAATTCTCAGGAGGCTAAAGAAAAGCGTGAGCTTAGACAAGCAGCACGAGAAGCAAATTCGGGAGGTCATGTTTATAACCTACAATCGCTTTTTGAGGAGAATCCTCAGAACAAAAAAACTCCTCCGCCACTTCCACCTAGAACTAGTTCACTACCACCTAAAAAAGGTGTTTTCGATGAGATCCTCAGAACAAAAAAACTCCTCTGCCACTTCCACCTAGAACTAGTTCACTACCAAACACCTAATAATCAGCAAAAAGGTGCAACTTCTGATTCTTCAGATAGTTCTACTTTCACCAAGTCTGTAAGCCACAATCAAGATAATAGGCAAGAAGATGAACGGTATGACAATCCTACATTTGGACATGCTGTACCTGGAAGCCAAAAACCAGATAGAAGTGAGCAAACACCTAATGATCAGCAACAACCTAAAACCCAGCAACAAAAAGGAAATAGCAAAGCCTATCTGTTACAAGACATCAGAAATTTCAAGAAAAACAACTTCCGGCACATTGATGTTGATGATAGAAAAGCATCAATTGCAGGAAGTAGAAAAAATAACCCATCACCGTTAGAGACATTAAAGGACATAATTTCTTATTCATCTTCTCCAGATAACAGTGATAACCAAGATGCTAGTGATGCTAAGTGGAAAGAAAGTGAACAGCCGCTCTCTGCTACAGCACTCAATAATAAAAGTGACTCGGGCTATTCATCTCCAACTCATGACAATAATGAACAATCTCAAGTAAATCCTGAACAGTTAAAGAAGAGCTTAGAAAACATTGAACCAAAAGAAATCGGAGATACGAGTGAGTTAAAAGGAGCATTGGGAAACCCGGATAAAGGGTTAAGAGAACCGGCACAACAGGCTACTAAAGAAAATATTCCTAAAGATTCATTCTCAGAAAACATTTTAGAAAAGATAGGAGAAGGTAAACAATATGACCCTATACGTAAGTGGTTAGAAAAAACAGTGGCAGAACGAGAAAATAATGACACTAATCCAACTGTAGATAAAAATAGCGAACTATATAAATTACTAGAGAAAGATGAAGCACAACTGAAAGCTGCAGTAATAGAAGAAGAAAGAGGAGATACTTTAACAGAACACACTGATGGTTATGATCGCAATAGAATTGCATTAGCTAACAGAAATAAAAGACCACTAGATTGGGCCAAACAGGTTGCTGAGTCACAACAAAAAAAAGATACTAATAAAGGTATTTCAATATAAATTGAAGTTAAAATAATTGCTTTGCAAACAATAGGTTTCATGTAATGGTAACCCTATAACGGAAGAGTAGGAGCCGCGTAAGAACAATACGAACACTCCAGCTAGGCCTTGTATATTGCATCCCCCCGCCCTATTTTTCCACTCTTCTGATGCTAAATAATACTTAATTTCTTGTTCACTGAGACGTTTAAATTTCACTATTGTAACCACAGTCCTGATATGTTGTTTAGATTGATCGGGAGTTAATAGACATACACTGGTGTATACTCTATGCCTTCTTCCTGATAACAAGCGGATACATTTTTCTGCTTGCTCAACGTTTTCAGCTTTGAGCAATATCCTTCTACCACAAGCAACAACTGTATCAACAACAGGCACAAAATAATTTGGATTTAAACTTTGTATTTTCTCAGCTTTACTTTTTGCCATACGGATTGAGTAATCCTTCGGAAGTTCCTTTTTTAAAGGGGCTTCATCTATATCTGCTGGCAAAATTAAACCAGGCTCAATGTTTATTTGTTTTAGTAAAGCTATACGCCTTTTCGATGATGAAGCAAGAATAAGATTATTTAGAGATCGTTCTGTAACTTGTACCTTTAAGCCTTCTGATGATCCTACCCTTTCTCGCATTCCTATCGTAAATGCTCATCTCAACTAACACCCTATCCCCTATAATGATGCGTATTTTACTTCTTCTCACTTTCCCTGATACATGACAGATAATCTCATGTTCATTGTCCAGTTTCACTCTAAATTCTGCTGCAGGTAGTAAAGCAGTTACTGCCCCTTCCACTTCAAAAATTGTTTTCGATTTCTCGTCTTTTATCATATGTTGTATTATAATTTAATAATCTTTTTTAGTCTACTATAGATTTTAAATTATTATCAACACAAAAGACCTTTTGCGCCCCACTTAAGTTGCAACTTAACCCAAACCATCTTCACAATGATACCCTACCTACGTTTCTACTCTCTGCCACCTTCTCAATAGAACTTATAGGACTTATGTTGAAAGATAAATCATTATCACAATTTTCTTCATCGCTATCAAGTCCACTATCAACGCTTAAAGATTTGAGTAATGTTGTCTTCTCTCTTAGTGGAACATAAGACTCATTATCAACGCTTGAAGATTTGGATAACCTTTTCTTCTGTCGTGGAGCATTACCAGACTCATTAGAAATTTCTCCCGTTAATTGATTGTTGAAGCTCCTTTGTTCATCAGCACGAATTTTTTCTTCCAGTCCATCAAGCATTCCTACCAATTCATCACTCCATT
>NZ_AWUH01000091.1:0-9132 GCF_000689175.1 Wolbachia endosymbiont of Glossina morsitans morsitans
TTTGACTTACTGATCTATCTTAACTCTATTAATGGATGATGGCCTATATTTATATTTTAATAGTCTAGAACCTAGAACTTGTATAATATAATTCTCATTCATTTCCATGTCTTGCCGATCTATGATTATTTGTTTGTAAGGTTAATATTCGTGGTGATATTGTTGTTGTTGTTGTTGTGGAAATTTTATGAAAAGTTATATCCATACGACCGTACGGTAGGGTGTAATGTAATTTTACGTATCTGCATCGGAAGTTACTTATGACTCCACGTTACATTTCAAACTATCTGCAATATGTTTATTACATCAGTCCAAGCATTTTTTCTTTGTACTCTCTATGTTCTTAATTTATCTGCCTTCTGTATCATGCAACTTTGAGGAAAAAAAAATGAATCGACTATAGTTTTAATCCGTTTAAGCTTAAAATCTTCTGTTAGCTTCGCAGAATACATTTCCTTATTATCTTGGTTATAGAAGGTAAATTTGCGATCATCTAAGTTTAGTATTGCAAAACCAAAGCCGAAAAAGTTTCTAACTTCGTGTGCTAACTAGTTTCTACCATTTGAATAGCCAAATTCTACATTTTGATAAACAGGTTCTTGATCTTGAGCGTGTAGTAATGAACCGCCATTTCCAACTATAATCTGGTGTGGAACATTATCCATTAATAAAATCTGGGCTATATGAATATGACCGGAAACTATGGTAGTAACATTGCTTGGAAATCTATCCCCAAAAGCTTCAATTTGTGTAAGATTGCCATGGCTTTTTAATGTCAAAAATTCTTTTTTTGGAGATCTCCAAAGTGGTTTATGAGTTAAAAACCACGTGGGCTTATCTTGTATCAATTTATCAAATTGCCTTTCAAAAGCATCAATTGTGCTTTGGGTTGTAAAAATATCCTCACCGAATGAAGAGTCGAAGATAAAAAATTTCATCGGTCCAGCATCTAAGGACCAACTAGAAACGAAGTTTCCACATTTTTCAGACGAAAAGGGGCATGAATCTAAATACCTGAACCATCCTTCATAAGCTCTATCACAACTCTCATGGTTTCCACGAACAAAAAGGAAAGGGGATTGTGATAAAATATCCTTTGCAGGCTCAAACCAATCAGCGTACCAAGCTTCTTTATTATATCCATAAGTATCGCCACACTTTTTTGTATTTCTACATCTTGTTTGCCTATAATGATAATCACCAACATGGATAATTAAATCTGGTTTATGAAGGGCAATTGAGTCTAAATTTTTTTTTAAAAGGCCAGCTATCTACCGAATTACATTCCTGCTGAAATAACATATTTATTCTACAGCCCGTGTCACCAATGAAAGCAATTTTATTAACCTTTTTTGGTAATATAGGAACCCGTAGATCCTCAATACTAACGTCTTTGGAACTTGTTTGTACTGTCAGTTCACAAACTGTTTCGTTATGATCACCATTGTTGATTGAGCTACGATTCAGCATTTCTGTTTCCTTGCCATCAACATAAACAATGGGACACATGTCATTGTCCGTAATTGCGCGTATGCTTAGTTTATTTTCTGGGATAACTTGAGACCATGTGTATAATATTTGTGCATGGACGAAAATGAAAGCTAGTTATAAGAGAGAGAGACTAAAAAAATAAAGATATTAGCTATGTTCATTTGTATAAAACCTAAGTTAAAAATTAGTAGTAAGGTTATCTTAAATGATTAAAATTTATAATCACAAAATTCATAATCAAATTATACAAACAATTTCTAAATTATTCTAGTATCAGATTGACACTCTAGATGAAAAATTCTAAAATGATTAAGTAATTTAAAATAATTATATAAAAACTAGAATATAGTGCGGCCGTGGTGGAATTGGTAGACACGCAGTGTTGAGGTCGCTGTGGCTCATAAGGCCTTGGAAGTTCAAGTCTTCTCGGCCGCACCAGTTTTTATCGCTGTTTAATATGGGTAAAAATGTTTATAGGAAATCAGAGTAGCAATAAGGTAGAAAGAGCTATCAGCGAAATCAGGCGCGGTCGGCCAGTTGTAATATATGATGAAAGTAATTACCTATTGTTTGCTGCTGCTGAGGCTTTAGAAAGAGATTTATTTAATCAATACAAGCTTATATCAAGCAATGTATATGTTACTTTAACTTCAAGTAAGGTAAAATACATGTCTCAGAATAAAGAACATAACAGCAAACGTCTGTTGGTGAATAATTTTGATGAACTGCTCCATTTAATAAACTGTTCAAAGGAAGATTGCATAAAAGAGTTGCAATGCTCAAAGAAAATAGATGAATGTGCTATTGCCTTGCTTAAGTTCTCAGAATTATTGCCATACGCGTTAGTGGCTGATATGACTTTTGAGAATAATCATGAAATGCGAAATTGGTGCGAGAAAAATGACGTTATTGCACTGGACACGTCATTCATAAATAATTTTCAAGAAAATCAGGATGTATATGAAGTGTGCAAAACATCATTATTTTTAAAACAGACTCAAGAAGTAAATATCATATCTTATAGAACCGAAAGTGGTGGAAGAGAACATCATGCAATTATCATTGGCAATCCAGATAAAGACGGCGAACCATTAGTAAGAATTCATTCTTCGTGTTATACGGGTGACTTGTTAGATAGCTTGTCATGCGATTGCAGAAGTCAGTTACATCAAGCAATTCAAATGATAGCTGACTCTGGAAGTGGTATTATATTGTATTTGATGCAAGATGGAAGGGGCATTGGTTTAACTAATAAGTTAAGAGCGTACAGTATGCAAAGAGGACATAATCTTGATACTGTTGATGCAAATAGAACATTGGGTTTTGAAGATGATGAAAGGAGTTTTGCTGTTGCAGCTAAAATGCTTAAGAAATTGAACATTAACAAAATCCAATTACTTACAAACAATGATAGGAAATTGTCAGAATTGGAAAGTAGTGGTATAGGAGTTACAAAGTGTCTACCACTTATTGTGGAACGTAATAAATATAACGATTCATATATGGAGACAAAGTTTGGTAAATTAGGCCATAGATTGAGAGTTTTTTTAGCTTTTTTGCTGTAACTACTTTGTTAATTTGCTATGTTTATTAACATAAGTTAAGATTTTTAGGAATACTAAAATGCTAAGATTTTTTAAGCGAGAAAAAAATACTGAATCCTTAGATAAGGATATAAATTGGAATTCAAACCGCTACAGCACAGTTATTGCTCAAAGGAATATTCTACTTTTATTTGCATTAATATTATTAGCAACGATCTCTATCAGCATATTAGTCATATTTAAAATTAGCACAAGTAGCACTATTGAGCCATTTGTTATAGAAATTGACAAGAAATCAGGAATAGTGCAATTGGTTGATCCTGTCACAGTAAAACAGTATTCTGCAGATGAAGCGCTGAACGATTATTTTATTTCAGAGTATATAAAAGCAAGGGAGGTTTTTGATCCATATCATTATAATTATAACTATTATACAAAGGTGAGGTTGTTTTCCTCACCTAATGTGTATAATGAATTTAGAAATTATGTAGGATCGCAGAATATGGATGATCTTTTTAATTTATATTCAGATACCAAAAGTGAATTTAAAATTCGCTCAATTCAAAAGTTGGGTAACGATGCTCTTCAGGTGAGATTTTTTGTGGAATTTACACGGAAAGATGGAAGTTCTACGAGAAAAAATAAGATAGTTATTATGTCATATAGATATGCATCGCTTGAAATGGATGATCAGCAAAGATATATTAACCCATTAGGATTTCAAGTTATTTCATATGGAGTAGATGATGAATATGTATAGGATATTATTAGTTTTAGCTTTACTTGTCAGTGGCAATTTAAACGCATCCATTAATTATAATGAGCCTATTTCTGTAGATAGTAGAATAAAGACTTTTGTGTATAGCCCTAATGAAGTATTTACGGTGGTTTTTAGTCAGGGTTACTATTCCTATATTGAATTTGCGGAAGGAGAAAAAGTTAAAAATATCGCTGTTGGTGATGCATCAAGTTGGAAAATTAATCCTTATGACAATAAATTGCTTATCATGCCATTTGAAGTTAGTAGTCGCACTAACATGATTATTACGACAACTAAAAAAAGAAATTACATTTTTGATTTAATCTCAAGGCCAAACTACGATAAATACCCGGATACTGATGCTAAGAAAGTGGATCACGATTATTCTGCTGAAAAGGATATATCTTACGTAGTACGTTTTTATTATCCTCAAGAAGAAGGTGAATTTGATGTTGATTTAGATGAGGTTTCTTTACCTACTCAAATGCAATATACTACAGACAAGCTAGAGAAAATAATACAAGAAAATGATACGAAGTACAATTATACATATATTGATGAAGGTGGTAATGCGGATATAGTTCCGATCGAGTTATTTGATGATGGTTATTTAACCTATTTAAAATTTAGAAATAATAATAAAATACCTCAGGTTTTTGTAGAAGGGGAGGATAAACCTTATAAAAGGCTGTTATTTGATGATTATGTTATAATAAAAGGAGTACATAAAAAGCTATTTATGCGTTATGAAGATGGTGAAGTTGAAATTATAAATAGGTCACTTTAGCTGTGGTACATGCAATATGAATAAAGAAAGGCGTAACAATTCAGAAGATGAATCAGAAATAGAGAATAAGGTAGTAACAGTTGGCTCTAATCAAGGTCATAGGGCATTGGTGGTCATTATTTTAGTACTTCTGGTTGGTGGAGTGTATTATCTCTATTTTAGTCCTTCTCATAAAGAGGGTTCAGAAGTTATTAAAAAAGAGGAAACAAAGCAAAACGTTCAAGAATTGAAAGGAAAGTTGGAACAAGTTCCAGATAATGTAATGGTTCCTGAAAGAATAATAACCGATTCCTTACCACCCTTACCTCCTCTTCCTACACCACAAATCGTACCAGAAATAAAACAAATTAAAAAAGAAGAAGAGAAACCAAAAGAAACTTCTGCGTCAAATATACCCATTTTGCCAAAGCAAAATTTTCCTTCTAGTAATGTTATGGGCAATTTACCTACCTCATTTCCTACAATAGGGGGTGGCGGTTATCCTAGAGACAGACGTAGTGCACAAATGTTAACAATTTCAGGTGGTAGTGGAGAGAACAAGGCTGCTGATGCTATTTTATCCGACACTTCAGCACAATCGAGCAAAGCTACCAGGGTAGGAAAGCTTGGTTTAATGATTACTCAAGGTAAAATTATTGATGCTGTTCTTGAAACTGCAATAAACTCTGATCTGCAAGGAATGCTGCGTGCTATGGTGAGTAGAGATGTTTATGCGGAAACTGGTGATACAGTTTTAATACCTAAAGGCTCAAGATTGATAGGCAGTTATTCATTTGACTCGAATGTTGCTAAATCTCGTGTAAATATAAACTGGAATAGAGTGATTCTGCCACATGGAATAGATATTGCAATCTCATCACTTAGTACTGACGAGCTTGGTAGAGCAGGAATAGCAGGAATAGTTGATAACAAAATAGTAAGTGCGTTATTCTCTTCAGTGACACTTGCTGGTGTTTCGATTGGTTCTGCTGTTATAGGGCAAAAGGCTTCTAATCTTGTTGATATGCTAACTATCAGAGATGCAGTAAAGTCTATCACTGCAACCGAAATAGATTTTTCTTCTCTCCAACTCATTATTGACCCAGAAAAGAAGATATCTAGTGACAAATGGAAATTAGGCCTTGGGGCTATCGGAAGAATTCGGAGTGCCAAAAGCAGACAAGATTTACTAAAAATAATGAAAGAGGAAATAGCAAAAGCACTAGGAATTGAAGAAGACGAGGTAAATATAAGCCTGGAAATTGTAAATCAACTGTTAGAACAAATTCAAAGAAAAAGCAAGTCTGTTTATGATGAAGCAATCGGGAAATCAATCGAGGATTTTTCTAAAGATATGCGTGATGTAGTGGGCAGATATACAGATAAAAAACCAACTATTTATGTTGATCAAGGCACTGCATTGAAAGTATTTGTTAACCAAGATATAGTATTTCCTCCACAGGCAATATTAAATCAATGAAATGAACTATGCTGCACTTGATACATATTTGGAGCCATTACAAGGCATATTTCAAGAAGAAGGCGTAAATGAAATATCAATAAATAAGCCAAAGGAAGTATGGATTGAAAATCGCGGTGAAATAAGGTGTGAAAAATTAGAAGTATTCGATCTTAACCATTTGAAATCTCTTGGCAGACTGATTGCTCAAGCTACAGAACAAAAACTTAGCGAAGAAGCGCCGTTACTTTCGGCAACATTACCAAATGGTTATCGTATAAAGATAGTATTTCCGCCAGCATGTGAGCCTGATAAAGTAGTCATGTCGATTCGTAAGCCTTCTAGCATGCAATTAGCACTCGATGATTACGAAAAAATGGGGGCTTTTTCTGAAACTGTTACAGAAGCAACTGATAATCCAGTTGACCGTCATTTGGATTTACTGTTAAGGCNAAAAAAAATAAAAGAGTTTTTAGAATACGCTGTAATAAGGAAGAAAAATATTATAATTAGTGGTGGAACTTCCACTGGTAAGACTACTTTTACTAATGCTACTTTGCGTGCTATTCCAGCTGAGGAAAGAATTATTACTGTTGAGGATGCAAGGGAAATCGTTTTGAACGATCATGCCAATAAAGTCCATCTCATTGCCTCTAAAAGAGGGCAGGGCAGAGCAAAAGTAACCACTCAAGATTTGATAGAAGCGTGCTTACGTTTAAGGCCAGACAGAATAATAGTTGGTGAGCTCCGTGGAGCGGAAGCTTTTAGTTTTCTCAGGGCGATAAATACTGGTCGCCCTGGATCAATATCAACCCTTCGTGCAGATAGTCCAACAATGGCCCTTGAGCAAATAAAATTGATGGTTATGCAGGCAAATCTTGGCATTCCTCCAGACCAAATTATACCATACATTAGAAATGTGATTGATATTGTTATTCAGCTAAAAAGAACCGGTGGGGCCAAAAGAAGCATTTCTGAGATATTATTTACTAGATCTGCGAGCGAAAATGCTTAAATTTATACATAAGTTAAGGAAGAGTAGTTTATGAGTAATGGAAATCACCTACGTAATATTCTCATAGGAGGTGTAGTAGCTTTTAGCGTACTTGAGTTTTGCTTCTATCTATCTGGTATATTGTTTGTTCTGTTTGCCGATGGTCCGGATGCTGTGGATTTTAAGGCAATTAATCCTAGTTTGACGCCTTTCCCTCAAGCTCTTTGGCCAACGATTTTTGATCATATACAATATTGTTGGCATCATCCAGAGTTATATAGCCTTGAGCTCAAAATCACATTAATTATATCTTCTGCACTGCCTATCATTGTTTTAATGATTATCTTATGGAATTTAAGAGAAAGGATAATTGAGTGGCGACCATTTAAAAAGAAGGAATCACTTCATGGAGATTCGCAGTGGGCATCAGAGAAAGACATACGAAAAGCAGGATTAAGAAGCAAAAAGGGATTATTGCTTGGTAAAGATAAGAGAGGATACTTCATTTCTGATGGGTTTCAGCATGCATTGTTATTTGCACCTACAGGTTCTGGTAAGGGTGTTGGCTTTGTAATTCCTAATTTATTATTTTGGACTGACTCGGTAATTGTACACGACATAAAATTAGAAAACTACGAAATAACAAGTGGTTGGCGAGAACGACAAGGACAAAAAGTATACGTATGGAATCCAGCGCAGCCAGATGGAATAAGTCACTGTTACAATCCATTACAATGGATTAGTGAAAAACCTGGGCAGATGGTTGACGATGTGCAGAAAATAGCTAACCTAATCATGCCTGAACAAGACTTTTGGCAGAATGAAGCAAGAAGCTTATTTGTTGGAGTGGTATTATACTTACTTGCTGCACCAGAGAAAGTTAAATCTTTTGGTGAAGTTGTGCGTACGATGCGTAGTGATGACGTGGTTTATAATCTTGCTGTTGCTCTTGATACAATGGGTAAAATACTACACCCTGTAGCATATATGAATATTGCAGCTTTTTTACAAAAAGCTGATAAAGAAAGGTCAGGTGTTGTATCAACCATGAACTCATCACTTGAATTGTGGGCAAACCCATTGATTGATACTGCAACTGCGTCAAGTGATTTTAATATTCTAGATTTTAAAAAGAAGAAAATTACAGTTTATGTTGGTTTAACTCCTGACAACTTGACTAGGCTCAGGCCTTTAATGCAGGTTTTTTACCAACAGGCAACTGAGTTTTTATGTAGAAAATTGCCATCGGATGACGAGCCTTATGGCGTATTGTTTTTAATGGATGAGTTTCCTACACTTGGAAAAATGGAGCAATTTCAAACAGGTATTGCATATTTTCGTGGTTATCGAGTTAGGTTATTCTTTGGTGGAAACAGACTGACAGACCCCCTACCTTAATTTGTTCGCGGACGTTACAACTCCTTTTTGTCAAACTCGACTTACAGAAAAACTTTTGCAGCCAATAATATTGAAACAGCAAATTTAATATCGCAACTTATAGGAAACAAAACTGTACAACAAGAATCGTTGAATAAGCCTAAATTTTTAGATTTAAATCCTGCTTCAAGGTCATTACATATCTCTGAAATACAGAGAGCATTGCTATTGCCTCAAGAAGTTATTATGTTGCCACGTGACGATCAGATAATTTTAATAGAGTCGACTTACCCAATTAAATCAAAGAAAATTTTGTACTACAGTGATACTACCTTCACAAGAAGGCTGCTCAAACAAACTCGTGTGCCTACACAAGAACCATATGACCCAAACAAAGTTCTTTCTGCCGCTGCGAGCAAAGATAAGGTTAATAACGAAGGGAATAATGTTCTTGAGGGACGTAATTCAGTTGATTATCCTGCTGAAACTGAAACCGAAGATGCAGTATATGATGAATCAGATGAATTTGCAGACGAAGATATTGATGATGACGATATCGACGATAAGTTTGAGATTATGACGAAGAAGAGGAGGATGAATTTGAAGATGAGGATAAATTAAAAAATGACGAGAAGTAAGGTTAACTTTGCCTATTTTTAGCTCAGAAAAGTGCAAGTTATGCAAATAATTAGGTTCTCTAATTGCATGAAAGTCAATAATAATTATTTGTATTATGAAAAA
>NZ_AWUH01000092.1:0-2159 GCF_000689175.1 Wolbachia endosymbiont of Glossina morsitans morsitans
ACCTGAAAATTCAAATCTATATAGACTATCTTACAAGTGATCTTAGAAAAAAACGGGGCTTGATCCATTTAATCTATGCGACAAGTGTTTCATTGTCATTATGCCATTACTTCAAGCATTCTCTTCTCACTTCTGAATCGAATATATTGCGTACCACTGCTGCGTCCCACAAAGCTCTTTTCTATTCAAAGAGCACGCCCAGAAATTACTTGAAAGAACATACTTATGTCGCGCAAGCGTGTACTTAAGTTCACGCATAAAAGTGTATGTTCATGCTGTGAAAGTTCATGTATGAAAGTGCATGTGTAAATGTTGGCACATTTCATATGCTTTGTTGCCCTATTTTACGAGTCTGGTTGCCACTCTTCGTCTTATTACGTAACACTTTTTTTTCTATTTTACGTGTTTATCTGAATATTTCTCAAATTATTATTAATCTTGGCGTATTATTAGGCTTGACTTTATGAAGTGGGCAGGTAAGATATGAAGAGAATATTACCTAAAAGAAAAGATGAGGTTTGCTAAGTGGGAAAGAGGTAGAGAAGCGCCAGGTTGGATAATCTGCTACACACTACCACAGCTAATATAGCTCATAAATAAAGAAGCCACCCAATTTGGACATGAAAAAACCAGGGAAGAGGGCGAAAAACAGGCTAAAATAGCTGTGGCTAAAAATTCACTCAAGGCGGGTGTTTCTATTGATGTTATTGCTGAAATAACAGGGTTTTCTGTTGATTATATTGAGAAAATTCAAGAAAAGAAGTTTTAGCCATAACGTTTTTTTATTAAAACCTCTATTCTAGTAATTTTAATATTGCAATCCATTCTAATGTCTGTACAATGCCTTTTTTATATAAATACTTAATAGGAGGGGTTAATGCCAACACAGAAAGAGCTTCGGACTACGATGTCCAAAAAATTACAGGAAGCTATTAAACATCCAGATCCAGCAGTTGCTGCCGGGAGGATGTCCGCTATCAAGAGATGGGTGGGAGTCCTTCAAGATAACTTTATGGAGCACATAAAATACTTTAAGGGTGATAAGTTGAAGTTTTTGCACAATGTATTCCAAGATGAAGGTTGCTGGTCAGGTGTAAGGTTGGATAATGCTGCTTTAGGTCAAATGTTTACTGAAGAAAAAATAGATGGAATAGATAATCCACTTCGCAAATATGAGATGGCTTGTAGTTACTGTGATAAAATTCATCCACTCTTTCAAAAAGCATTTGAATCCTACAAAAATGGATTTTCTTCTGATGAACTTGATGGTAGAGGTAATCCTATAACTGATGAGTACATACGAAACTCGCTTTTGGGTGGCATTCGAAGGAAAGGTCCTGTATTTGATTTCTGGATCGATAGAGAATCTGGGGAATTAAAGAAGTATGATGCAGTAGAAGGTTTTGACAGTGCTGTAAAACTTAAGTGGAGCGAAGGAGTAGAGTATTTTTATAATCATTTAAAAGAAGAAGATAAGGAAAAGAAACTTACAGAAGCTGTTATTGCTCTGTCTCGCGTTCAATCTGTTGAGAAAGACGCTCCTATTTTAGATTTTTGTGTAAGGAATATAGCTGACAAAGATACTCTTTTACAGAAATTATTGCAGAAGGATAGAGGGGTATATTTCCTTTTTAGTAGATTAATACGTTCATGTTTTTTTGATACGGTTCATGATTTGGTACAGTATTGGTGCTATAAAGGAATTTCAGCACGTGGAGATCATTCAGAGAAAATATTCTCACAGCAAAACTATGAGATTCTTCTTTCTTCACTTTCAGATACAATGTTGAAAAATCCTGAATCAAATGTTCAAGCTAGATCTATTATTATGGAAATTTGGCAGTGTAGTAGTTTTAGTGAATACAAAAAGGCTGCTATTATTGATACTTCAAATGGTAAAATTCCTATAAAGACCGTACTTGCAGAATTGATAGTTAACTGGAAACGAGAGGACATTTATAAGTCTGATGAGGAAAAAGAAATAGAGAAAAAAGAAATACTAGATATGATGTTATTCGCTAAAAATAGCTTTCCTGAAAGATTTGAGTTCTTTAAAGAAAAGATAATAAAAAACCTTAGATTATGCGGTAGGGAAGGAATGAAGGATTACGTAGATTACGGTTTGTTTGCAGAAGAGTTATTCTCTGAGTTAGAGAAAA
>NZ_AWUH01000093.1:0-1802 GCF_000689175.1 Wolbachia endosymbiont of Glossina morsitans morsitans
ACACCCTACTTAACCGTCATACCGCCGCGGTATCTTTTAGCCACTAACACGTAGCGGGATGACGATTGTCGATAAATCTAAGTTACTTTTAGCAACAGTTATTCTCCACTAAATTACTCTGAATTTTGGTTATATTATTTGCGGATTTCACTGCTGAAATCTCAAATTTTGAGCTTGTGTTCAAAAATGATTCAACTGACCTGCCAAAAAAATCATATCTCCATCCCTTGAATAATTTATCTGTCTGTCTAGATATTGACCCGGTTAACTCATCTTTTGAAGAAACTAATTTCCTTGATATGTTACTTTCTTTACATTTACTATCTAAAATAATTGAGAGTATATCAAGTACAGATTTGTCATAATTACTCGATAAGGTGTTGTTTTGCTGCATCCAATTTCTCTCATTTTCATTAAAAATATTCACAAACTCTAGTAAATCCACATCTTTTATATTTTTTGTATTCCTCTTGAGATCATCTAAAATCTCATCAACATGCTCTACATTTTTTTCAATAAAATCAGCTATTACAGCATTATTGATTATTTTATTACGGTTCATATTATAGCGCTGTGCTAAGGTTTCTTGCCACTCACTAACTGCTTTAACAGTTAGTATCAATCTTGGATTTACTTCATAATTAAATTTAATCCTCTTCCATGCATCTTTTGGGCTATGTAAATACTTATTTATATCAACTATTGATTCCATCTCTTCTTGAAACCAACCCATCCTATTATTTTCTTCAAGTTTATTGCACAATATTTGGTATAGGTCATATAGGTGTACCACGTCGTTTACTGCATAATCTAACTGATCTGAGATTTATGAAGAAGAAGCTGAAGTTATTCGTAAAGTATTTTCTTGGGTAGGAAGAGAAAGAGCCAGTATAGGAGAAGTTTTTGAGTAACCAATAAAGTCATGATAATAACAAAACATAGCAGCAACTTGGGTATCGAAAATTGGAGTGGGAATACATTTAAACACAGTGAGTAAGGATTCTATATCCTGCCGGAAGCTATGGAACACTTTGGTTATCCCCTGATTTAGCATTATTTTCTTAATGAATGATAAATCAATTTCTGGCACTAATGCGTCTACAATAAAACTCTTCTCTCCGTAAGAAATTTGAATTAACGATAATATTGGGTAGTAGATTAAATTATTTCTAATGAACTCCGTGTCAACTGCTATAAATTTCGGCTTTTTTGCTATCAATTCCTCACATATGTCCTCCAGCTCCGACGTTGTATTAATTAACATATGTTTTTTATTCAGTGGTTCTACTTTACCACTTATATTAAATTTTTGCAATTAATGACTTCTTGCAGAACTTTCTATCACTCATTGGCATAACACAAATAGCCTTTTCCATCCCAATTCCAGTGCTTCCTTCCACTGGGATCTAGAAGACTTAATTTCAACCAAGTGGCTGCATAATAAAGGCTGCATAAGGTGCTTGGCACTGGAATGATAGCACTCTACGTCATACCGCCGCGAACTGTCATAACGCCGCGGTATCTCTAGATCCCGCTGCGGGATGACGATTGTCGTTTAGCTATACATATTAAGAAATTTACCAAATAAAAAAAAGGCAAAAGAAGCCCTGGGGTTATTATCCGCTTTAAAATATTGGCGTTTTTTATGTTTTAAACGCTTGACAAGCAAGATTAAGCTGCTTTTAATTGCAGCTAACTTACACTGCAAATGTTTAAGAAGTTTACTAAGCAGAAAAAAAGACAAAGAATCCCCGAGTTAGCTAGTCTTTTACTATCTCTGTCGAGTATTGGCATTTTTTGAT
>NZ_AWUH01000093.1:1812-13660 GCF_000689175.1 Wolbachia endosymbiont of Glossina morsitans morsitans
CATATTACGGTCTGTTCGGATTATTGTAAAAAGAGCTATAACTCTTTATTTGCTGATTCTCTACTGCTTATTTTCCTTGTAGTCCACTTATAGTAGCCACTAGCAGAAAACCCTACATAATTCCTGCACTTTATAGTGTTTACTCTCTTTTATGAGAAAATATTTTACTCTTTTTGACTGGCCAGGGCTTTTTTTAAAATGTCTCTTTCTCTTGTTACTTTTGCTAACTCTTTCTGTAAATCAAATCTCTCTTTGTCATAAGGTGCTACATCTGGAAATGCATTTGCCGCTGACTTTTTTTCGTTATATTTCTTCATCCATTTTCCTAATACACTATCCCTTATTCCTAGATCTCTTGCTACTTTTGCAACTGGTTGACCTACCTTTCTTTGTTCATTTGCCAGCTTAACAGCTTCCAATTTGAATTCTGCCGTATATTCTCTTTCCATTTCTAATCCTCCAAAATTTTATTTTACCCGAAAAAACTCCTTTCTTTCTCTCCACTTTTTCTGGGTAAGGTCAAAAAGCCTATTGTCTAATTATGTACCTAAATTTTATTACGGCACTTTCACTACTACTTTAACGAGTGAGCTACCTTTCTATAAAAGACCTATCGACTGTTGCAATTATAGGCGTAAACAAGAATGATAAAAGAGTACGAGATTGAGTAACTATGTACACTTCTGCTGGCATACCAGGGTATAGGTATACGTTTTTAAACTGAGCAAGCTCTGGTTTTGGTATCACTACACGTACTGAATAATAACGCCCTAGCCTTGGATCATCAAGGGCATCGGGAGAAATATTGCTTACTATACCATTAATTAAACTTAAACGACGTGCACTGTAAGCACTTAAACGAACTTTAACCTTTAGCCCTTCTAGCCCATCAATAGAGACTATATTGCTATCTTTCTTTTGTGCTGACAGTATCTCTTCTATGTTTCTGGTCTGAATTTTAGCATCTATTATTAGGTCATCATCCGATGGCACTACGCTCATGATCGGAACTCCAGATTGTATAACACCACCTTCAGTATGGTATCTTATATCTGTCACTATCCCATCTTGAGGCGATTTTATTATTGTACGTGCTAATGAATCTTCAGCAACCATCAGCCTCTCTTTCAAGTCTGCAATAGACGTACTAACTTCCTTAAGTTCAGCGTTTGCTCTTTCTTGAGAATCATTTTTTACGTTTATAATTTCTAATTCATTCTCTCCAATTTTTTGCTGCACTTGAGATATTGCAGAACGGTAATGTCCAACTCTGCCTTCAATTTCAGCAAACTGTTTTTCTAAAGCTAAAATGTGTGGTTTGCTTATATGGCCACTATCAAGTAATTGTCTTTTTGTTTCCAACTCCTCAGTTATCAAGTCATATTGCTTATGAGCTGCATTTAGTTGAAAGTTTAGCCCCGCTAATTCATCATTTAACTGCTTTATACGTTGTTGCAGTATGTCTGTTTTTCCCAATATGCTCTTTCTCTGAGAGTTGAACAACTTTACTTGATTCTTTATCGCTTTATTTACAAGTTCATCGTGAGATAATTTTTTAACCTCATCAGGAAACTCGAGCGTGTCCAAATCTACTCTGATTGCAAGAAGCCTTGCTTCTGTTGCTAAAAATGATAAGAGCTTCTCTTTGATGATACTTAAATTCGCCTTCTCGTTAACATCACTCAACAAAACTAGAGGCTCATCTTTTTTAACTGCTTGACCCTCTTTTACTAAAATTTTGCTTATTATTCCTCCGCCCAAGTGTTGAACTATTTTTCTATTTGAAGATACAATAACTTCTCCACTTGCATGCACCGCACCGTCAATTGGAGCTATAGCCGACCAAATACCACCTATCCCAAAAAAGATGAGTATTACTACCAGACCAAAAAATAGTGGTCCCCATGTTACTTTCAGGACTTCATTTACGTTATTACTTTCGCGTTTTAAAATAAAATTTATCACTGCATCAATCAATGCAAACGTCTTATCCAAAAATTTTGGGTACTTCTTCTTTTTATTTTTTGCTCCTTGCATATTTATATTATCACCATGGCCAATCAAGCCTGTCAAAGAAAATCCAGCGCTAAGCTTTTTTAACTTACTTATCATAATACTACTGTGAATTTGTGTTAACTCAAGATAACACACAAAAACAAAGAATCTATAATTTAAGCATTCCATTTAGACTGTAGAGCACCAGAATAAACTATTTAGTAACAATTCCTGCATCAACTATGTTTTTAAAATTTTTTGACGTTTAACTTTATTATAACTTTTTCTTTATTTTGTGAATATCTGAGTTACTTATATTATGTAAGAAATCTATTGCCAACTAGTCAATATTCTGTTAGGAATTAAGATAATATAAAGTTGTTATGCTTAAATTGGAAAGTAGAAAGTTCCTGATTAATGGCGCATCAGGCGGAATAGGGCAAGCAATTGTAAAAATTATGCACAAAGCCGGAGCAACTTTATGTATTTCTGGCACAAAAAAAGAAGTGCTCGAAGAAGTTGCTAAACAATATGAAAAAAATATGCACGTACTCCCTTGTGATTTATCAAATGCTGAGGAAGTAAATCAACTAGTAAACAGAGCAAGTGAGTTGATGGAAGGCTTTGACGGGCTTGTATGCAACGCGGGCATTACGCAAGACAGTTTATTATTGAGAATGACAGATGAAGCATGGCAAAAAGTAATTGATATTAACTTGAACTCTACATTTAAGCTGAGTAGAGAAGCATGCAGGAAACTAATTAAGAATAATTGGGGAAGAATTATAAATATTTCCTCAATAATAGGGCTAACAGGAAACACCGGGCAAGCAAATTATGCAGCGTCTAAAGCTGGAATAATAGCCATGAGCAAATCTATAGCAAAAGAAGTTGCAAGTCGTAATATAACAGTAAATTGTATTGCTCCTGGGTTTATAGATACTAAAATGACTGAAGTTTTAAATGAAGGACAAAAGGGAAAAATATTAGATAATATTCCAATGAAAAGAATGGGAACAGGGGAAGAAATAGCAGCAGGGGTCTTGTTTTTAGCAAGTGATGAAGCAAAATATATAACAGGGCATGTGCTCTATATTAATGGTGGTTTATTTATGTAGCAACACTTATGTATGGACAAATTATAATTTTTACTTTAAAATAAAAAATGTGTAGGTTTAGGTTTAGGTTTACGTTAATTTATTACTTAGAGGCAAAAAAATGAGCTCTATAATAGGATTTTTTGGTGTCTTGTGTGTAGTGTTGCTTTTCTCTTTCTCAGATTACGCAGCTATCACTGGTCCTGATATGGATGATACAACACAAGTAATATGTAATATTATTGGTTATGTTTGGGGGATAGGCGGTCCACTTATGACGGTAGTAATAATTGGTGCAGCTTTGCTTGCAATATTTGGCAGGATGCCGTGGCCAGCCCTCTTTGCTCTAGGCGTGTTTTGTGCTGTATTTTTTGGCGCTAAGACGATTATAATAAAAGCGATGAAGCAAAAGCTATGTTGGAAAAGTGTGGAAAGAAATAACCCATAAAAGTACAGAAATGCTTTTTTGTTATCCATTAAATCGCTTCATATCTTCAACTTGCAACAAATAAGGGCTATCTTTTGGTAAAGTTTTAACAGCTAGCTCAGCATATTTTGTAAATTGCTTTAAATCACCTTCAATACAAGCCTTTTTTGTCAAGGCAAAATAATGCATTGCCGTATCAGCTTCACATTTATATGCAATGCTTAAATACTTCCAGACAAAAGCGTTATTTGGTTCTATATTCAAAATCTGCTCCAGGTAAAAAATCGCCTTTTTTGCATCACCGTGTAATAATAAAGTATGAGATAATGCAAGTTTCACTAAATATAGCCTTTCTTATAATACTTTTTACAATAATCCGAACAGACCGTAATATGCTACTGACCTGCTATAGCCATAAACACATATCTTATCGCATTCGGACTATTATAAGAAAGGCTATAATTGTAGCAATAGCCTCTTCTATCTTTCCTTGCCTATAGCAAACTATAGCATTTACATACTCAGAATTATTTTCATATTTATTAGATAACACATGAATAGGAGCAAAGAAAGAGTCTAGCTTGGCAACCACACGCTCAAACTTTAGTAACTTATCCGCAAAAATTGGTTTTACGTTGTTTTTAACCTTATAATTTTGTACAGCAAATATACGTTTCTCACTAAGTGGGTGAGTGCGGAAATATTCCTCGGTGTTCTCATGCTCAATACTTTTAAAATAATCAAAAATCTCTTTCATACCTGAATTATCATAGCCGGATTCATCAAGCTACCTTAAAGCATAGCTATCTGCTACACTTTCTTGCTCTTGAGAATAGTCAAAAAATAGCCTTGAACTAAACGCTACACCACTAAGCAAAATTGCACCAGCAACCTGAGGGTTAATGATAATACTAGAAACTAATCCTACTATATAACTAATCATTGCTATCGATTGAAAATAACCCATAGCACTACTCATTTGCAATATATGACCAGCAGATATGTGAGCAATCTCATGTGCTAATATACCAAGCAGGACATAAGGTTTAGCCGAATATTGTAAAAGTCCTAAATGAATGAAAATACTGTTATTGTTAATTACAAAAGCATTAATCGAATTGTCATTAATTATAAAAACTTTTATTTGCTCATGATCAATATCCGCAGCAGAAAATAAAGGTTGCGCTAGCTCTTTCACTATTGCTTCCACTTCACTATCTCTAATAATGTTAATAGAGTAAGCATTATTATAATATACAAAAAAGAACAATAAGGTCAAAAACTTAGCAACTCTAAACATGAAAATTCTGTGCTTGTATAATTTATAGAAATTCTATATTTTAACACTTAAATTATACAAATTTATAAACGCTAGTTTAAATTTTTAACGTAACTGATAAGTTTGTCGATGGTAGTTAACTTAATTTTATGTTGTTCAGCAAATTTAAGTAACTGAGGTAAGCGCATCATAGAGCCATCATCATTCACTAATTCACAAATAACTGCTGAATGATCAAACCCTACTAACTTCGCCATTTCAACACTCGCTTCAGTATGACCAGCACGTTGTGCCACCCCACCTTTATGTGCAATTACAGGAAAAACATGACCTGGAGTTATGATGTCATCCTGAGTACCATCCTTGTTGATAGCAGCATGTATAGTTTTCGTTCTATCCTCTGCTGAAACACCGGTTGTAATGCCATAACGTGCATCAATTGATGTAGTAAATGCGGTATGATTTTCACCAATATTTTTCTTTTCCATGAAATTAAGGCCCAACCTTTTCATGTGAAATTTAGTCATTGCTAAGCAAACAACCCCTGTACCGTACCTAACCATAAAAGCCATATGTTCCGGCTTTATTTTCTCAGCTAAGACAATCAAATCGCCTTCATTTTCTCTATTTTCATCATCAACTAAAATGAATAATTTACCGGAACGAGCATCCTCTAATACATCTTCCACAGAAGAAATACCTGGTAGACTCATTGAAGCATAAGTGGCCTGTACCATAATAATTTACTTAAATTCAATCTTAACTATTCTATACAATTTCTCTCCATTTGGCACTGTCACTTCCACATATTCACCGACTTTTTTGCCGATTAAGGCACTCCCAAGTGGTGAACTAGTAGATATTAACTGCTTTGAAACATCAGCTTCATATTCGCCTACAACCTTATAAACATATTCCACTTCACCGTTATTATCACTTAACATGCTTAATGTCACAGTTGCACCAAACATTACTGAATCACCAGACAAATTTTTTACTTCTATTACTTCCGCATGTGAGAGCTTACTTTCTATCTCCATTATACGGCCTTCAATAAAACCTAACCTTTCCCGTGCTGCATGATACTCTGCGTTTTCAGACAAATCACCTTGATCACGAGCATCAGAAATAGCCTGTATCACAGAAGGTTTTTCTTCCTTTAATTTTTCAAGTTCGGCTTGCATATTCTCAAAACCTTCACTCGTTATAGGAAATTTATTAATAATGGATGAAGCCATAATCACCACCTAAACGCAATCAAATTGAGTAACGAAATTACTCACAATGTTAAAAATATCACCTTTTATATCATCACTCATGTCATTTGACAACTTTTTTAAAACCCCAGGATGCACAGTATGAAAATAATTAATAAGATCATGTTCAAATTTATTAATGTAACTTATTTGTATTTTACTTAACTGATTATATAGGTTAGAAAAAATATACATCAGCACTACTTGTTCTTCTATTGACATAGGTAAATGTTGTTTTTGCTTTAATAACTCGACAAGATATTTACCCTTATTCAAGGATAATTGAACACTAGCATCAAGGTCAGAACCAAATTTTGCGAAATCTTCTAATTCTCTATACTGAGCTAAGCTTAGCTTTATAGAACCAGCAACTTTCTTCACAGACTTTAGTTGTGCAGCAGAACCAACCCGTGAAACTGACAAACCTATATTTACTGCAGGTCGAAATCCTTTATAAAATAATCCAGACTCAAGAAAGATCTGCCCATCGGTAATTGAAATAACATTTGTTGGCACATATGCAGATACATCACCAGCTTGAGTTTCGACAATTGGCAAAGCAGTTAAAGAACCCTGCCCTTTTTTATCAGACATTTTAGCAGCTCTTTCAAGCAAGCGAGAATGTACATAGAATATATCTCCAGGGTAAGCTTCACGACCAGGAGGACGTCTGAGCAATAAAGACATCTGCCTATATGCCACAGCATGCTTAGATAAATCATCATATATAATCAAACAATGCATTCCATTGTCACGGAAAAATTCCCCAATAGTGCAACCAGCATAAGGTGCTAAAAATTGCATAGGCGCGCAGTCAGATGCACTAGCCACAACTACAGTTGTATACTCTAATGCTCCGCTTTCTTTCAGCTTATTTACCACTTTTGCTACTGTTGAAATTTTTTGCCCAATAGCAACATAAACACAGTAAACTTTTTGATTTTCGTTTACCTCATCGTTAATCTTCTTCTGGTTGATAATAGTATCAAGCGCAATAGTAGTTTTACCAATTTGTCTATCACCAATAATTAATTCACGCTGCCCTCTACCTATTGGAATTAGCAAATCTATAATTTTAATTCCTGTTTGCAGTGGCTCATGCACAGACTTACGATCAATAATGCCTGGCGCTTTAGATTCTATATCCATTCTGTTTTTGGCTCTAATTTCCCCACCGTCGTCCATAGGATGGCCCAACGCATTTACAACTCTCCCTAACAATTCATGCCCTACAGGCACCTGCACAACATCACCACTACATTTTACAACGTCCCCTTCTTTCACATCACGGTCATTACCAAGCACAACTATTCCAGCCGTATTATGATCTAAATCGAGAACTATTCCTTTTACACCACTTGCAAAAAATACCTTTTCACCGAATTTTGCTTTTTCCAGCCCATAAACCAATGCGATACCATCTGTTACTGAAATTACTTCACCTATATTTTCCCGCTTTATAGGATTATCAAACGTCTCAACCTTTTCTCTTATTATACTTGCTATCTCAGAAACATTCATACTGTTCTTCATACAAAATTCCTTACTTTTAATATTTCCATTTTACTTAAGTCAACTAACCTATCCAAGTAACTTTTTAGCGAAGCATCGATCAAATTAAAACCATACCTAACTACGAAGCCACCTAGTATAGAAGGGTCAACCACATTGCTTACTTTTATTATTTTACCAAGAAAGCTCAAAGATTCAGTAATTATTTTTATATCAGATTCCTTTAAAGTTTCTGCTGACTTTATAGTAATTTCGAATTCATTTTCATTTTCTCTTGCAAGACTTAAGAATTTTTCTAATATAAGGATCAATAAACTAGAGCGTTTATTTGCAAATATAACCATAATAAATTTTACTAAATTCTCACTCAAGTGCTCATTTATAGAAAGCATCACTTCTTTTTTGTGTGCAAAAGAAATCATAGGATGAGATAGGTACACAAAAACATCACGTTGATCCTTAAAAAAAGCCAACAAAAATTCTACTTCTTTCCTTATAATACCTAACCTGCTTCCTGAGACATGAAATAGCACTCTAGCGTAAGATGAAACTAAATTATTGTATTGGGTCTTTTTTCATATTAAATCCAGTAAATCTAAACTAATTCAGCTACAAATCTTTCATTCTTCAATCCAAGCATTTTTTATACAAACAGGTCTTCTCTTTAAGGAAAGAAAATACAAATCATATCTGACTGAATAATCTAAAAAACTAAGGTTTTTACTTAAGAAATACTTAGAAGAATTTATAATAGACTGACATTGAAGATGAGATATCGGTATTTCTTTTCCAAGTAAACTTGTTTTAACTTCTATAAAAATCAGCTCCTTTTTTTTAGATACAATTAAGTCAATTTCACCGAACTTACAACGGTAACGGCGTTTTATAACATTATACCATTTCAGTTTTAAATATACTAAAACTAATAACTCGCCAAAGTAACCTACAAAGTAGCGTAACCTACTTACCACAAGAAGAACAATTATGATAACAATTAACTTTGTGTAACTACTTTGCCTCCTTCTTTATTTTTACTATAAACCTTACCTCTTGCTGCAATATCCCTATCAACCAGTTCTATCACTGCCATTGAAGCACAATCACCCTTTCGAGTGCTAAATTTTATTATTCTAGAATACCCACCTTTACGATCTTGATAACGGCTGGCCAAGACGTTTAATAACTTATCAACTGCTAACTTACTATTATGAAGGCGTGAAAGCAAAAGTCTTCTACCATGTAAAGTATTCTTATTCTTAGCAATTGTAATAAACTTTTCAACATATGGACGAAGTTCCTTAGCTTTTGGTAAAGTAGTTACAATCTGCTCATGGTTAATTAATGAGATAGATAGATTCTTTAACGTCGATAATCTATGTTCAGTACAACGAGATAGTTTACGTTTTTTTATTCCATGTTTCATATATCACCTAATCTTCATCAGTATGTTGTTTAGCCAACTCATCTATATCCTTAGGTGGCCAGTTTAGCACATTCATACCCAAAGACAAGCCAAAATTAGTCAAAACTGCCTTAATCTCATTCAAAGACTTTCTGCCAAAATTAGCAGTTCTTAACATTTCACCTTCTGTCTTTTGCACAAGATCACCTATATAAGTGATGTTTTCGTTTTTCAGACAGTTATGAGACCTGACAGATAATTCCATTTCATCTACCTTACGCAATAAGACAGGGTCATAACCCAAATCTTTAGCACCGCTAGGCGAAGAAACCTGCGATTTTTTATAACTCACATCAGAACTAATAAAGGGCTGAAGTTGCTCCTGTAATATTCTTGCAGCAGAGTCAACAGCTTGACTCGGAGAAATTGTACCATCAGTTTCAATTGACAATATCAGCTTATCCTTATCAGTCACTTGGCCAACACGACTGTTCTCTACCCTGTACGAAACCCTGTTGACAGGGCTATACAAAGCATTAACTGGAATAAAACCAATTAAATCCTGTTCACTCATAAGCTTCAAAAGTTCATTTTCTTTATATTTAGTTACAGGAAGATAACCTTTTCCGCTAGCCACATATATGGTCATGTTAAGCTCCACATTTTGCCCCAGCGTACATATTAACAAATCTTTATTAACAATAGAGCATTGATCATCAGTTTCTATCATCCCAGCTAATACCTGGCAAGGCCCTTTAGCGTTTAAATTTAAGCATTTATTAGAAGCACCATTTAATTTACACCTCAACATACCCATATTTAATAATATATCAGTTACGTCTTCTCTCACCCCTTGAATTGAAGTGAACTCATGAGTTACACCTTCAATTTTTATTCCATAAACAGCACTACCTTTAAGAGAAGATAACATTACACGTCTTAATGCATTACCTAATGTTAAAGCAAAACCACTTTCCAACGGTTCTAGCACTATATCACTTTTTTCACTTGAATCATCTGATATTACCTTAACTGAACTAGGTTTAATCAATTTATCTAAATTGCTACAGAGAGAAACATCATTATTATAATACATAAAACAACCTTTTCAAATATCCTATACCCTTCTTTTTTTCTTAACCTGCACCCATTATGAGGAATTGCGGTTTTATCTGCAATTGAAGTCACAGTCAACCCACAGCTCTGAAGTGCTTTAACCGCAGCTTCGGTACCAAAGCCAGGACCGCGAATTATTACAGAGACAACCTTCATACCAAATCTCTCCATTGCGTTCTTCGCAGCAGACTCCGCAGCCTTACCTGCAGCATAAGGTGTGGATTTTCTCGAACCTGAAAAACCACATGCACCCACAGAAGTTTGACATAGCGTATTACCATGAACATCAGTTACATTTACAAAAGTATTATTAAAAGTTGCACGAATATGGACAACACCAGTAATAAACTCCTTCTTACTCTTACCAACCGTTTTGACTTTTTTCATTAAAACTCACAATAATAATAAATTTTATTTTTCCCAGCAATAGGCAACCGAGATCTACCTTTACGAGTCTTAGCATTAGTATGAGTTCTTTGCCCTCTCACAGGTAAACCTTTTCTATGCCTCACCCCTCTATAGCATCCCATTTCCACTAAAGATTTTATGTTCATAGCCACTTCTTTTCTGAGCTCACCTTCTATAACATAATTTTGTCTAATGAAACCGCTGATCTTTTCTATATCTTCATCTCGTAATTCTGAAACACGTTTGCGCTTATCAACTTCGCAAGCGTGACAAATTACATTCGCAGTAGCAATACCTATACCATATATATAAGTTAATGCAAAAGGAACACATTTCCTCACTGGAATATTTATGCCTGCAATACGTGCCACTGGTACCTCGATACTTTATTAATAACAACTCTTAATTTATACCATAAAACAACTCAGAGTCAAACCAAATTACAAGAAATTTTACTTTCAATCTCTTGCGTTACCTCATCAACACTCAAATTAGCGTCAATTGTTAATAATTTGCCTTTATAATACTCGCGTAAACCTTTCATTTGAAGGTGATATTCACTTATTCTCTTATTAATTGCAGACATATCAGCATCATCAATTCTTTTCTCTAACCTCGTACTTTTACATTTAGCACAAGTAGTACTCTTAAAAGAAGATACACTATATATGCTTTTACAGTCCAAACACGCGAGACGATTTTTCAACCTATCGATTGCAATATTATCGTCAAGCTGCAGCTCAACTACAATGTCAACATCCCTATTATATTTTTCTTGCAAAACTTGAGTCAAAAAATGAGCCTGGTTTAAATTTCTCGGGAAACCATCTAATAAGCAATTATCATCCACTAATGCAAGCTGGTCACGTAATAATCCACATATAATTTCATCTTGAATTAAATTACCAGATTCCACGGTACCCTTTATTTTTTTACCTAACTCACTACTGCCAGATATAATATTCCTTAATAAATCCCCTACTGACATTAATTTTAAATTATATTTTGCTATTAACAAGCTTGACTGAGTACCTTTACCAGAACCTGGAGGACCAAAAATCGTAATGATCATCTTACTTTCCTCGTTTTAGACTCATATTTCTTTATCCAGTTGTCGTACCTATTTGAAAAAATATAAGATTGTATTTGCATAATAGTATCAGTAATAACGTTCACTATAATCAGTAAGCTCGTCCCACCAAAAATAAATGGTATATCATAATAATATCTCATAACTTCAGGTACGGTACATACGACTACCAAATACGCAGAGCCAATGAATGTCAACTTAAAAACTATATCTTGAAGGTAATCAGAAGTATGTTTCCCAGGCCTTCTACCAGGTATAAAACCACC
>NZ_AWUH01000094.1:0-4342 GCF_000689175.1 Wolbachia endosymbiont of Glossina morsitans morsitans
AGAAGCTTTCCTCTCTATCCAAGATTCTTTCCGAAAAATAAAATTTCTGACATCATATAAAAGTTACTTCCCCTATTAACTAGCATAATTATGATAGCAAAAGAGATATTTAGAGAGCTCAAAATCTATCTTTGCCTGCGGATTAAACAACTAAATTTTAGTAAAAAACGATAGTATTACAAATCGTAAAATACTTTCAACATAGGAAAAATAAATTGCATATTTTTCAGTAAATTAGCTATGCTAAACACATGCAAAAACGTCATATAACTATTTGTTTCATACTGCTTCTTATAATAGGGATGTTATTCCTGATGCGTACTATGATTTTTCCATGTTTAATATCTATTATTATTGCATATTTGTTTAATCCGTTAGTAATTAAGTTTGAAAAGTATAGAATACCATGTTCATGTTCTGTAATTTTTATAATACTTGTTTTATTAATAGCTTTTATACTAGTCATAACATTTGTTTTACCTATTATATATGTTCAAATTACTTCAATATTAAATTTCTTAGTGAGTAAAGTGCCTTCATTAGAGCTTAAAGTAATCCCCTCTGTATTAGAATTTCTTAATATAAAAATCGAGGATAGCTTATTTGATCACTTATCTAAAAATCTTGCAGAAAATTACAGCAACTATGTATCTTGTTTCATGAATGCTCTTGATATTGCTAGTAACTTTATAATCCAAGTGTTAAGTTCAAGCTTTAACACGGTATCATTAATGGTGATTACTCCTGTAGTGTTTTTCTATATATTACGTGATTGGCCTTTAATTATAGAAAAAGCTAATAAATTAATCCCTATTCCTTACAGGGGAAAAATTGCAGATTATTTTTTCAAAGTGGATTTCATTATATCTAATTATCTAAAGGGGCAGGTAAATGTATGTATTGTCATGATGATCTTTTACTCTGTAAGCCTGAGCATAATCGGATTGAAACACTCTATTGTTATTGGAATTTTATCAGGAATGTTAACGTTCATACCTTACGTAGGGCCATTATTATATACCATTATTGGGTTTTTGAGCGCTATCACTCAATTTAGTGGATGGTTTGAAAGTGCTGCTGTTTTGCTATTATTTGGTGTTGGGCAATTAATAGATTCAAACATATTAGTTCCTTTATTAATAGGAAAAAAAGTTCATATGCATCCAACTGTAATTATTCTGGGAATTACTATATGCGCTTCATATTTTAGATTTACAGGTATATTACTTTTTATTCCAATAATAGCAATGTTCAATGTATCAGTAGAATATGCAATCAATAAATATTTTAAAAGTGAGCTTTATAAAAACGGCTAACAGACCTTTTGCATAATCAATTTATGGTAAGAGGAGAAATGAGCCCAGAATACCTGACACATTTGAGGAGCGTAAGTAAATTTCTGCGCAAAAATTACTACCAGAAAGAGGTTACGTAAGAGGTTCAACGTGCAATTAAATTTATTTAACAACAATCAAGCTGATTATAGCCGGCAAAATTACATCATCTTAGATGAAAATAAGCACGTATATAATTCGGTAGTTAATGATTTATCTTGGAAATGTCTGATTCTTTTTGGACCTAAAAGCTCCGGTAAAACTCATCTTGCTTATATTTGGCAATCAATAAACGATGCAATCTTTATCAATGTGAATAACTTCGTAAGCGAGATTAGGTATAGCGATGCTTTTATTTTAGAAGACGTACAAAACATTAAAGATGAAGCAATGTTATTACATTGTTACAATTACATGAAAGAAAACGACAAGAGGCTGCTAATCACTTCTTCAATTTCACCAAAAAAGCTTAACTTCAAACTAAGAGATTTAAGTTCTCGAATATTATCAACTATCAGCGTAAAAATTTTGCCTGCAAGCGAGGAATTATTAAGAATTATGCTAATAAAACGATTTTCAGATAAACAGTTAAAAATTGATTTAAAAGTGATTAATTATATTTTAGCAAGAATAGAACGTTCTTTCTATAGCATTGATAAAATTATAGAAAAGATAGATAATGAATCTATAGGGTCAAATGTGACCGTTCCTTTTATTAGCACTTTATTAAAAAAAGATGCCATTTGATTTCTTCTTTTGTAAAGGTGTATATTAAAAAATTTATTAACACCCATAACACTAACGTAATTGGAATCTCTATCTGTCCATGTTAGAATTATAATCAATGTTATGTTATAATAAATATAGATAGATACAGCTAAGAAGTATTCTATATTTATAGTAGAGCTCACTTTATAAGGTGTTTTTTATAGATTTAACGTTATAATTTAACTATGATAAGAGTAAGATTAAATTTAAGAAAAAGGTTAAAGCAAAAGTTTGTGATGTTCACTCTATTGGTAAATGCTTTATTTGTCTCATATTTTCTCATAAGAAACACAGGGAACACTTCTAATCAAATTATAGCCAAAGAAATAAATATAGGAACTGATAATGAAAAATAAACAGTCGCAAAATAAAAAAGAAAANCTTTACATAACATATTACATAGATGCTTTAGCATTAGGTCCGCTGCACAAAATACTCTGGAAAGTTATCGTTCGGATTTACACCAGTTTGAAGAATTTTTATTGGAAAGCGGCACTACCTTGGTTGGTGTAAACAAAACCAATATTAAAGATTTATGTACACAAAAATAATTTAAAAGTAGCTCTATATCAAGAAAAATATCCGCTATGAAAAATTTTTACAAGTGTCTATTTAATGACGGAATAATAGATTTTAATCCAGCGCCGGCTAATGATGCTGAATTAAAGAATCCAAAGGTTTCTCGTCCTTTGCCTAAGTATTTAAGTGTCGAAGAAATATTTTTGCTAATGGACACAGTGAGAAAATCAGCAAGCGAATCGAATAAAGAGATAAGCAGTAAAAGGCTATGTGCGATTTTAGATATCCTTTACTCTTCTGGAATGCGTGTTTCTGAACTAATTAGTATGAAATTATGTGAAGTGTCACATTTAATAAACAGTAATAACAAAGAATGCTAAGGAAAAAGTGGTAGAGAGAGGCAAATTCTTTTTAATGAACAAGCATTGCAGAGCCTTAGAAATTATTTATCAGTTCGTGATAATCTGATCTCTAAAGAAAAGGAATCCGATTGGCTATTCCCAGGTGATAAACCTAATAAACTAATTACAAGGCAGAGGGTCAGTCAATTAATGAAGGAGTTGGCAAGAAAATGCAATATTGATGAAAATAAGATCTCTCCACACGTGATTAGGCATTCTTTTGCTGCCCATCTACTAAATAGCGGAGCAAATATTGTGTTGATACAGAAAGTTCTTGGCCATACTAACCTTTCTACAACACAAATATATACTCATATTGCTAACGAAAAGTTAAAGGACAAATTAGCTGATTCGCATCCTATTACTCAGATGATCAGTAATTAAATTTATTGTTTTTAATTTGTAATAAAGTTAAATTTAAATAAATTTATGTGAGTTTGTGATTTCAAGTTTATTGTTTAATTTCTTTCTTATATTATGGGAGGTATTCTATACTTTCATTACTCTCCCTGTAATTTTCTTTTCTGAGTGTGTAATAACCATTTTCCTCGTCTGTTCGGTGAGAGTTGTATTATTCATGCTGCGTTTATTATGTGGCATTAANTATGAAGTGAGGGGAATGGAAAACATCCCTAAGCAACCTTTTATGATTGCATCTAAACACCAATCTCCATTTGAAACATTTTTTTCTATACTACTATTTAGAAAAGCGGTTTTTATTTTAAAACGTGAATTGAAATGGATTCCATTCATTGGTTTGCATCTTATAGCGCTGAAAATGATTTTTATTAACCGTTCAGATGGTATCAGTTCTATACGCCATATAATCAAACTAGCAAAAATGCGTATAAAAGAAAATAGAAGCATAATAATATTTCCTGAAGGTACAAGAACAACTATAAACCAAAATATAAAATATCAACCAGGTATTGCTGCTTTATATAGCGTATTATCTGTTCCTGTGTTACCGGTTGCTTTAAACACTGGTTTGTTTTGGCCAAAAAGCATACTTTCTCTGAGAAAGAATCCCGGAAAGGCAGTAATAGAAATATTGCCCCCAATATATCCTGGGTTAAACAAAAATGAATTCTTGCAAAGTTTAGAAAAAATTATTGAAGAGAGAAGCAGTAGATTAACCATAGGAAAAACTGATATTGCAAATTAACAAAAAAACTTTATAATTAAAAGAAAAGTACAGTATTTTAGGTATTAATATATGGCAAATCATAAGAGTGCTAAAAAAATGATAAACGTAATAGCAAAGCGCACTTTAATAAATAAGATGCGGAAAAGTAAAACTCGCACCTCTATTAGAAAATT
>NZ_AWUH01000094.1:4352-4664 GCF_000689175.1 Wolbachia endosymbiont of Glossina morsitans morsitans
TACATTATACTTTCAAGTATGGCGTTTTTTTATTCTAAACGCTTAATAACCGCGATTTAGTTGCTTTTAAGCCGCAACTAATCTAAATTATAAACATTAAGAAATTTACTAAACAGAAAAAAAGGCAAAAGAAACCCTAGGGTAGCTAGTTATTCACTATCCATTTTTTAAATTCGGCGTTTTTTGTATGTTTTAAATGCTTTATAAGCGCATTTCAGCTTATATTAGGTAAAAACCCAGAAATTTTATAAAGACATAAGGTGCACGTAGTGCAAAAAATTAAACATGGGACGCCAGATACGTTGAGTTTTT
>NZ_AWUH01000094.1:4965-6410 GCF_000689175.1 Wolbachia endosymbiont of Glossina morsitans morsitans
AGATACTTGAGTTTTTTTGTCATTTAATCTGTACAGAGAAGATAAATAAATAGCTTCAGTTTCATGATAAGGGGGCTGGCGAAGGATGTCAAGTAAGTTTTTTCGTTTCTATTTCCAATAAAAGTTTGTATGCAATAACACAGAAGCATGCACTGCTATTCCTTCATTTCTTCCAATATAACCTAATTTCTCTGCAGTGGTTGCTTTGATATTTACAAATTCATCATCAATTTCTAATGCTTTTGATATGAATTTCTTCATTTCTACTTTGTAAGGCGATATTTTAGGCTCTTCACAAACTATAGTAATATCTAAATTAGACACGCTGTACCCTTTTTCTTTTGCTTTTTTAGCAGCAAAGTCAAGAAAGTGAGATGAATTGCAATCTTTCCATTCAGAGGAACTAGGAGGAAAGTGCTCTCCTATGTCGCCACATCCCAGTTCTCCGAGTATTGCATCAACGATTGCATGTATTGCAACATCACCATCAGAGTGCGCTTCTATTGCCATGTTGTGTTCAATTTTCACACCGCAAATTTTTATAAAGCTTTCAGCACCATTTTGAACTTTAATGAACTTATGTATATCATAACCGGCTCCGATACGAAATTTTGGCTCTTCAAAAAGAAGCTTTGCCNTATTGATATCCTCTTTTGTGGTTAACTTAAAATTGCTTTTCTCACCTTTAATAATCGCAACATGTTTTTTGTGCTCTACCATTAGTGATGAATCGTCAGTAAATTCTTTGACTGATTGATGGCATGATAATAATTCTTTGAAATTAAAAATTTGAGGGGTTTGTATAGCTCCGAGCTTTCCTCTTGAAATCGTAGATTCAATAAAACTATTACTCACCAATGACACAGTGTCTTCAACTTCTATTGCTGGAACTACTCCTGTATATTGATCATTAATCATAGATTCAACCAAGTTATCTATCAGAACATCTGACACAAAAGGCCTACAAGCATCGTGTATAACTACAAAATCTGGGTTAATTTTTTGTAAGCTTTCAAGCCCTAGTTTAACTGAACTTTGCCTGTTTTCTCCTCCGTATACAGGGCTTAGTAATTTAGTGTCTGTAATTAGTGATATAGCTTTCTCATAGAAACTTTCATGGTCTCTATTAATTGCTATTCTTATGTAATCTATATATTGGTTAGCCAGAAATCTTTTTGTATGAATTGTATGAAATAAAACAGATTTACCTGCCAGTTTTATATATTGCTTAGGAATCGTAGCATTGCATCTACTGCCTACCCCCGCTGCAACTATTAATGCTGCTATTTTATATTTCTTAGCGCACATATTTCTTTTTGTAGAAGCTTTCCTCTCTATCCAAGATTCTTTCCGAAAAATAAAATTTCTGACATCATATAAAAGTTACTTCCCCTATTAACTAGCATAATTATGATAGCAAAAGAGATATTTAGAGAGCTCAAAAT
>NZ_AWUH01000094.1:6468-8494 GCF_000689175.1 Wolbachia endosymbiont of Glossina morsitans morsitans
TATAATAGTGCTGAGAAACTCAACTTCTTGTATTGCATTTATCTCAGTAAACCCTAAAATATCGTTCAAAAAGTGGATCAGGATATTCTTATTTTTTTCCGTTCCAAAGATTTTTTTGAAACACAAATCATTGCGAGGATCGAGAAATTTTGAAAGACCCATGGCAAAAATGCTTGAAAATATTAATAATTATACACTATTATTAATAATTATTCAACCATATTTTTGAAGATAGCTAGTTTCTGTATTTATTTTAAATTGAAGAAAGCTCAAATGAAAGATCGTGCTTTGCTAAAAATCACAGAATGCAGTCTGGTTACAAATAAACTATTTTGATAGTTAATGGGGTCTAGTTTTGACGTATGGACTATCCAAAGAAAAGGGTGGTACCATAACCTCAAAAATTTTTATGCTTTCTTCATTCAGAAATTCATACTTACCCTGCATTATTCCTGACGGTACATTTAAGTATGTTCCACTTGTGTATTTAAATGCCTCTCCAGATTTTATCACAGGCTGTTCTCCGATAACACCAACTCCGGCAATTTCATTTACTTTGCCCTTATAATCTATTATTTGCCAATGACGACTTAACAATTGAATAGTTGATTGGCTTTTGTTTTTTATCTTAACGTTATACATCCATACATAGCAATTTTCATAAGGAATGGATTGCTCTTCAATGTAAATTGGTAAAACTGTAACTTCAACAAAGTTGGTAGTCAATGTGTATTCTAGAATCATTATAGAATATTCATGATAAAAAGATAATATTCTAATTATATGCTTTTTTCATAGATTTTTCAAGTATACTTTAATTAGGAAATATCAATTTATAGTATGAATGAACCAGATGCACTGAGCAAAAAAGTAATAGGAATAATAGGTGGTGGACAATTAGGTAAAATGACTGCTATCGCTGCAACAAAACTTGGACAAAAAACACATGTTTTTGCCAGTGCTAAAGACGATCCGGCTTGCTCTGTTGCTGATTATTTCACAATAGCAGATTTCTCTAATAAGAAAGCCCTTGAATCTTTTGCACAGAGTGTGGATTTAGTTACTATTGAGTCTGAAAATATTCCATGTAGTGCAATTGATATCGATGTAAATTTTTATCCGGTTAAAAAAGCGTTACACATTTCGCAGAACAGACTGAGAGAAAAGGATTTTATTAAAAACTTGGGTATAAAAACTGCTAACTATAAGAGTATACAAAATTATAATGAGCTACTGAAAAGCAGTAGAGCTTTTGGCTATCCAATAAGGCTGAAAACAACAGAAATGGGTTACGATGGAAAAGGACAATATGTGCTTGAGAATGATTCTGAAGTGAAGCAATTTACTTCCTTTGATTGGAATACAGAGTACATTCTTGAAGCAAGTGTTGATTTACTGAAAGAGGTTTCAATAGTCGTTGCAAGAGATAAAAACTGTAAAGTAGCTTTTTTTCCTATAGCAGAAAATTACCACGTTGATGAAATGCTTGATACTTCAACAGTGCTAGCTAAAATAGATAGCAAATTAACTCAAGAGGTACAACGAGCTGCAAAGAAAATAGCAAATGCGCTTGATGTAATAGGAATTTTGGCTATTGAATTTTTTGTTACTAAAGATAACGAATTGTTAGTTAATGAACTAGCTCCCCGACCTCACAATTCTTGCCACTGGAGCTTGGATGCATGTAACGTTAGTCAATTTGGACAGCTAGTTAGGATAATATGCGGGCTACCTATGCAGGAAGTAGTATTATGCTTTCCTTGTATGACGAAAAATATAATAGGTAATGATATATATGATTCTCATAAGTATTTGAGCAACGAAAAAGCTAATTTAACCATATATGGGGAAAAAGAGGTTAGGGATAAGCGTACAATGGGACATGTCAATATAGATTTAAGTTAACAGTTTTTCTACGTCATACCGCCACAACTGTACGAACATTGTGATATGATGAGATGTTATAGCTCTTTTTACAATAATCCGAACAGACCGTAATATGCTACTGGCCTGCTATAGCTATAAA
>NZ_AWUH01000094.1:8504-12547 GCF_000689175.1 Wolbachia endosymbiont of Glossina morsitans morsitans
GAAAAAGGTGCTAACATTAATATCCAGAATAATCTGGGTAGAACTGCATTACACCATGCTACTTCTACTAATAATGCTGATATGGTTGAATTTCTTCTGAAGGCAAGAGCCAAAGCTAATATAAAGGATAATAATGGTAGAAAACCATCTTCTTTTACTGAAAATAAAAAAATAATAGGTTTACTTAAAAATCCACCAGCTAGATGCCTTTCTGATGTTATGGTTAGCTGTCTTTCAACGCCCACTTCTGTTTTTGTGGAAAGTAATATGGATTGATGTATTAGTCAATAGATGTACTTCAGGTTATTTAATTTGCTAGAAAAATGTTGTAGAATGGCCTTTGCCATTCTACTTTTTGAAGTGCAACCTTCCAATTCTATAGCTAACATAAGACTATCTCAAGACCTCGTCATCTCGCTGCTTGTTAGCGCCGCGGCGGTATGACGTAGAGAAATCTTATTTATTATATCTATAACACTGAAGTTTCCAATCAGAACAAACCACCTGGCCACGTGAAACTGATTTCAGTTTATCAGTTGAAACTTGATTTGAGCAGAATATGCATTTTATTGTGTTGCTTGGAGTAAGTGAGTTATCAACAGCAACTCTATCATCAAAAACAAAACACACACCTTCCCAATTACCATTTTTATTATAGGTTTTTTCAAGGTAAGAAAGAATGCCGCCTTTAAGATGGTAAACATCACTAAATCCAAGGCTTTTCATATATGCTGTAGATTTTTCGCATCTAATTCCACCAGTGCAGTACATAGCTACTTTCAGGTCTTTACTATCAGAAAATGACTCTGTCCACTGAGGAAACTCGCGGAAACATTGTGTGTGTGGATTAATTGCATTCTTAAACTTGCCTAATTTCACTTCATACTCGTTTTGTGTATCTATTACTAAAACGCCAGGTTGAGAAGTAAAATCATCCCAATGCTCTGGATCAACATATTTACCCTTAAGGGAAATATCAAGATTGCTCACACCGAGATTCACAATCTCCCTTGTTAATTTTACCTTCATCTTGCTAAATGGTTGATATTCTGCTGCACTCTCTTTCCATGTAAGGTCCCTTAGCCTATAATCAGAACGTAGAAAATCGAATATTTTATCAATTGCGTTTCTTTCACCAGATATTGTTGCATTAACACCCTCTTCTGCAAGGAGTATAGTACCCTTTAATTCAATGTTGTCGCATGCAGCTTTTATTTCGTCTTTCATGTCATAATAATTAGAAAGTTCTACAAAATGATAGAAAGTTGCAATGACGAAGCTCATGATTATTCACTTATCAACTAAAAACATGATATACAAAATTATAAAGATATTCAATAGTACGGCTGTTAATTACTGGATATTTTCAGTTTTTACATATAACATTTTAATATAAAATATAGATTCAAATTAATGTTTTTAAGAGTATTTAAAAATATATTCTTATTTCTAGTAAGTATATTATTCGTCTGTCCAATATTATCATTAATATCGATTCTATTTACAGATACAGCAAATTCCGGATGGGTAATCAGCACACTTTTCCCTGAATATATACTGAGTACGTTAATTTTGATGATAGGAGTGGGGGGAATATCTTTCATATTTGGAGTAATTCCAGCTTGGCTCACCACATTTTTTTCATTTCCTGGAAGTAAAATTTTTGAGATTGCTTTATTCTTTCCAATATCGATTCCTGGATATATAGTAGCGTTCGTCTATGTAAATACACTAGAGTTTTCAGGTCCGGTGCAGAGCTCATTAAGAGACATTTTAGAGTGGAGCAAAGGTGACTATTGGTTTCCTGAAATAAAATCCCTAGGTGGTGGAATATTAGTAATGGGATTCAGCCTATATCCATACGTTTATATGTTAGTCCGCTCAAGTCTAAAGAATGTTAGTAACTCAGTCACTATTGCGTCAACACTTGGGTTCTCCTCATTGAAGAGCCTGTTTTCTGTCATCATACCCTCCATACGCCCATCAATTATAGCTGGGTTGTCTTTGGTACTAATGGAAGTAATTACAGATTTCGGCACACCACAGTTTCTTGCTATTGATACTTTTACGACAGGAATATATCGCACCTGGTTTTTACTGCATGACAAATATTCAACTACTGTTTTAGCAGTTGCAGAGCTGATTTTCGTTGCAACACTCATAGCTATCGAAAAAAAACTACAAAAAAAAGGAATATCCTACTCTTCAATCAATACCAATTCAGATTATCACAACAAACGGAGTATAAGTGGCGCTATACCGTTGATCTTTGCTTATCTTATGTGTGTATTGCCGATATTAATAGGTTTTATTTTGCCAATGATTCCGCTCATATATTGGAGCATAGAGAAGGGGTTTTTCATATACGAAGCAAGATTCTATAACATAATAGCAAATAGCATTAGTTTATCATTTATCACCGCATTAATCTCAATTAGCATTGCAATAATGATTGGATATACGGTGCGTAAAAATAAGGTAATCAACAGTATAGCGCGTCTCATTTCTTTAGGCTACGCAATTCCAAATGCAATTATCGCAATTAGTATAATAATATTTTTAAGCAGAATATCCTCTTTCATTACTCAATATGTTGTGGAAATTAGCTTAGTAGGAACTATTGGCGCATTAGTTTACTCATATTTATTCCGTTTTTTTGCTATATCTTTCAAGGCGGTAGAGTCAGGGCTCAAAAAAACACCAAATGAAATTGAGTGGACTGCATATACCATGGGTCACGGACCTATTTCCACATGTTTGAATGTTCATATCCCTCTCATCAAGAAGAGTATATTATCGGGATTTTTGCTCGTATTTATGGATACTATCAAAGAGCTCACAGCGACACTCATTATAAGACCATTTAATTTTGAAACTATATCAACTAGAATATATGAACTTGTAAGCGATGAGCGCTATAGAGAAGCTGCCCCATTTTCGTTAATAATAGTTATAATAGGCTTAATCTCTACAATAACCTTATTTACACTTGATGATAAGGATAAAAAATAAACGTAACTGTTCACAGATTTCCACTTAATTCTTCAATCTCACTAATAGAAAGGCCAGCAAACTTAACAATAGTGTTGACATCAACATTATTAGCCAGCATTGCTTTTGCGACTTCAATTTTCCCTTCAATTTTCCCTTTCTCTATACCTTTTTGTGTACCTTTCTCTTCAGCAAGATCAAGTCTGTATTCAAGAATAGCTTCTTCTTTGCGTAGATCCATTATCCTTTCTTCATAGGCTACTAAATCTTTTTCGTTCCAACGAAACTTGTCTAATTCATCATATGCTAGCTTTATTATTGGCGCTTTTTCTGCTATCTCTTTTAAATCCTCTTCTGTTGTTTCTTCTGCGTATTTAAAAAAGAAACACCACCTTTCTACTATACTTTCTAACTGCTCTACTTTATTTTTTGCGAATTTAGGCAACTCAATAAAGACAAACTGAAAATCTTTTAAGTAATGGCCGTTAGTTTTTATATCACGTATATTGTGAGTAGAAATATAATCAACTTCTTCAGGAAGTAAGTTACAATTTGACATAACAATAAAGAAGACTTTCTTTAAATCAATGTAGTTGCCAGATTTATCTAATTGTCTTGAGTAGGCTTTAGCGGCATATAATTGAGCGCGTTTTTCGAAGCCGTTGTCTCTAGCGAGCTGCATTTCTGCTATATATCTATTTCCGTGAGAATCCTTGCAGAGAACATCAACAATACTTTGTTTATTAGAGGCAACTTCGGGATCTATAATAGTGCTGAGAAACTCAACTTCTTGTATTGCATTTATCTCAGTAAACCCTAAAATATCGTTCAAAAAGTGGATCAGGATATTCTTATTTTTTTCCGTTCCAAAGATTTTTTTGAAACACAAATCATTGCGAGGATCGAGAAATTTTGAAAGACCCATGGCAAAAATGCTTGAAAATATTAATAATTATACACTATTATTAATAATTATTCAACCATATTTTTGAAGATAGCTAGTTTCTGTATTTATTTTAAATTGAAGAAAGCTCAAATGAAAGAACGTGCTT
>NZ_AWUH01000095.1:0-3604 GCF_000689175.1 Wolbachia endosymbiont of Glossina morsitans morsitans
CCCGTAATTAGCTAGTTGTCACTCTCTAATCCTGCAAATTGGCGTGCTATACTGTCTTAAACGCTTTATAAGCCCGTTTCAGCTTATATAGGTAAAAACCCAGAAAATGTTGTGAAGACGTAGGGTGCGCATAGTGCAAAAATTAAAAATAAGACGCCAATCACGCAATACTGTTGTCGTTTAATCTGCACAGATTGAAGACAAATGAATACCTTCAGTTTCATGATAAGAGGGCTGGCGAAGGGTGTCAAGTAAGTTTTTTCGTTTCTACCAGCTACTTGGATGACACCACATAAATTAATAAATAGGAAAATTACTACAAATCCTTTCAACTTTAGCTTTTACTGCTTTTTCGACACTTGAGCTATTTCCGCTGATTAATCCTTGAATTACTTCATTTATTAGACCAGCTATCTCTTTAAAATTTTCTGCCTCAAGTCCGCGTGTTGTCTCAGCAGCGGTGCCAAAACGGAGCCCTGAAGTGATGGTCGGCTTTGCTGTATCAAATGGTACAGAGTTTTTATTACAGGTAATACCGGCTCTCTCAAGGCTATCTACAACGTCTTTTCCAGTTAATTTCTGCGATCTTAAGTCAACTAGCACTATATGAGAGTCAGTGCCACCGGTTATAATGTCAAGTCCATGCTTTTGCAATTCTTGAGCCAGCACTTTCGCATTTTCCACGACTTTCTTGCTATAAGTCTTAAACTCTGGTGCTAATGCTTCTTTAAATGCAAAAGCTTTTGCAGCTATCACATGCATAAGTGGCCCGCCCTGCAATCCTGGAAAAACTGCGGATTGAATTTTTTTGTGTAATGCTTCATCATTGGTCATCACTATTCCACCACGAGGACCACGCAAAGTTTTGTGAGTCGTGGAAGTCATAACATGTGCATATTCAGCAGGGGATGGATATTCGCCCGCTGCAATAAGCCCTGCATAGTGAGCAATGTCTGCAAGCAAATAAGCACCAACTTTATCTGCAATCTCGCGAAAGCGTTTGAAGTCCATTTTTCTTGGATAAGCAGAAGCACCAGCTATGATCAATTTCGGTTTATGCTCCAGCGCCAGCTTTTCTATCTCATCCATATTGAGCAGATAAGTGTCTTTATTTACTGTATATTGAATCGACTTAAACCATTTACCAGAAAGGCTTGGCGCCGCACCATGAGTTAGGTGCCCACCGCAACTCAGTGACAATCCAAGTATTGTATCACCTGGAGTAAGTAGTGAAGCAAACACGGCTTGATTTGCCTGAGAACCAGAGTGAGGCTGAACATTTGCAAACTTTACACCAAACAACTTACAAAGTCTTTCTATAGCCAGACTTTCAACTTTGTCCACATGCTCACAACCACAGTAATATCTTCTGCCTGGATAACCTTCTGCGTATTTATTAGTCAGAAAAGAGCCTTGTGCCTCCATTACCGCTTTGCTTGCAAAATTTTCTGATGCAATTAATTGCAATTGTGATTTTTGGCGTTGTAATTCTTTTTCCATAAACTGATAAACCTCGTTATCAAAAGACTTTAAACTATTTTTAGAGCCACAGATTTTCTTTAAAACACTCATCATAGATCAAACCTCGCTTTAATTTTAAGATGCACAAGCAATTTTAAGACTGCTTGTCCTGCTTTTTTAACCATAAGAGCCCAAAAACAGCTATTAGCAAACATACAGGAATAATAGATGTTGCTTTTATCAGCAATTCAGCACTATAAATAGGACTTCCATGTATAATCGCTTTATCCCAATAAGAACCTATTACCTTCGCAATTCCAGTGTGAAAGAGGTAGCCAAAAACCATAACTATCATATTTGATACAGCTGTAGTTAATCCTATTAAGTTATTATTTACATAACTTAATGCTTTGTACAGTGTTACTATTTGATATCCAAAAGCGAAACCTATAACAAGAAGCGCAGGCAATACAATATACAATCCGCCAGCCCGTGTAAAAAGTAAAAGGAAACCAGCAATCATTGCAAAGGAACAGACAATAATAACTTCATAATGTCTATTTTGGTATTTTTCTAATATGTGAGCAAAAGAGAGCAATCCAGCTGCAAATCCTACATATATAACAGAAGAAATTGAAGACGCTAGATCACCGGCCATTTGATATACCTCACATAAAAAAGCTTTTGTCCAAGCATCAGCAAAACCTTCTAGTGGACCTACCATTAAGCCACCAAAAAAACTAATTAGAATGATATATTTATTGAAAAGCACAGTTTTTAGATCCTTCATGCTAATTTTTCCTTTTCGAAAGTCGTAAGCATTGTAAGGAATAACTAAAAATAAAGACAAAGCGAGTAAGAAACCAAACCCTGAAAGAATATAAATTACGTAATTCCAACCAAACTCATCAAGCAAAAGTTCTATTGGTAGACCACCATATATTGCCCCTAATAGCCCTATAATAACAGATATGCTTGCCATTTTTGCTGATTTTTCTCGCGAAAAATACATACTGGCAACTTTAAATACTCCTATTGCTGACGCAGACGAGCCAATCCCAACAATTATTCTACCTAATACTGAATAATACCACTCATCAAAGCACACAAGAGGTAATGTTCCAATAGATACCAAGACAGCACAAATAGGTAAAACAATTTTTGGACCGAATCTATCAAAACAAAGACCAACAGGGATATGAACTAGTGTAAATCCCACATAGTAGAGACCATTAAATTGCCCTAAATCTGCAATGCTTATATTAAATTTTGTTATTAATACAGGCGCAATTATGTTTGGCATGACACGTAACACATACTGGTACGCATATAAAAGAGATACTATCAACCATACAAAAAAATTACTTTTCGACATACCTACCACCTAATAAAACCCAATTACAATTAAAACAAAAATATCAAAGTAAAATAAAGTATTATATTTCATAATAACAAGAGCCTTAAATTAGTACATCTAACGATTTTATCATACGAGCCTTCGATAAATTATCTACTTATTACAATCAACTTCTCTAAAATCTTTATTTTTTAACCATAATAGCCCAAAAACAGCCACCAGCAAACATACAGGAATAACTGATGTTGCTTTTATCAGCAATTCAGCACCATACACAGGATTTCCTTGTATTATTGTTCTATCCCAACACAAATCTACTATTTTTGCGATCCCAGTGTGAAAAAAATAGCCAAAAACCATAACTATCATGTTTGACACAGCTGTAGCCAGGCCTACTAAGTTATTATTTACATAACTTATCGCTTTGTAAATGGTAACCACCTGATATCCAGATGTGAAGCCAATAATAAAAAGCGTAGGTAATACAATATACAAGCCACCAATCTGAGTAAAAAGCAAAAGAAAACTAGCGATCATTGCAAATGAGCATGCAATTATTACTTCATAATGCTTATTTTTATATTTTTCCAATAAATAAGCCAAAGAGAATGATCCTGTTAACATTCCTATCAATATTACGGAAGAGAGAGAAGATGCCAAGTCTTCATTCATTTTATATACTTCAAAAAAGAATGCTTTCACCCAACCATCGGCAAAACCTTGCATTGGACCGACCATGAGTCCACCAAAAAAGCTAATTAGAATAATATGCTTGTTGAAAAGTAT
>NZ_AWUH01000095.1:3904-5238 GCF_000689175.1 Wolbachia endosymbiont of Glossina morsitans morsitans
TTTTTAAGTCTCTAATGCTAACTTTTTCCTGTTGAGCATTGCTTTCAGGCGTTACTAAGAACAGCAACAGAGCAAGTAAACACCCAAATGCTGAGAATGTATAGATAACATAATTCCAGCCAAATTTATCGAGTAAGAAGTCTAAAGGTAACCCGCCACATATCCCTCCCAAAATTCCTATAATTATAGATAAGCTGGCCATTCTTGCTGATTTTTCTTGCGCAAAATACATGCTTGCAACTTTAAAGATTCCAATTGCCGAAGCGGATGACCCAATTCCCACAATTATTCTTCCAATTATTGAATAACTCCACTCATCAAAGCATATAAGCGGTAGTGTTCCGGTAAATGTCAAAACGGTACAAGCAGGTAAAACAAACTTTGGTCCAAATCTATCAAGGAAAAGACCAATAGGTATATGAGCTAGCGTATAGCCTACATAGTATAACCCACCAAATTGGCCAACATCTGCAATACTTATGTTAAATTTTGTTATTAATTCAGGCGCAATTATGTTTGGAATTACGCGTAATATATATTGGTATGCATAAAACAGTGACGTCAACAACCAGATTAAAAAATTCCTCTGCAACATGAATCTCAGCTAAAATTTAGGATTATAGATACTTTAGTTATAAAAAACAATACTATATTAATCATCTAAATCTGCTTAGCTCTTTTTACAGCTTATAACTTTAAGTAACCAAAAGCCTATCATTCCTATTAGTAGTCATATAGGTATTATTAACATAGACTTAACCATTACATCAGTTCCATAAAATGGCTTTCCATCGATAATTTCACCGTTCCAATAAAAATTCATTATATTTGCAATAATGACGTGAAAAAAAATAACCAAAACTCATAACTATGGAATTACCTACAGATCCTGCACTTGCTACTGCTTCGTTTTTTACACAACTTACAACTTTAGCAGTAAAAACAATTTGGTATGCAGAAGCAAGACCAATAATGAATAGTAATATACATTCCAGGAGTTCACTACTATTGCATATAAAAAGTAATAAGAACACAATTATCATGGCCATAGCACAAGAAATTATTATTTCATAGTGCTTGGTTGGATTTTTTGCTAATATGTAAGGAAGTAATAAATGCCCAAAGCCAAAGCCTATTAGTATCCATTTTGAAATGCTATATGCAATGTGTCTATCTATAGCGTACATCTCATGCAAGAATGTTGCGGACCACGCATCTGCAAAGCCTTCTAATGGTCCAACCATAAAACCGCCAAACAAACTTATCAATAAAATATCTTTATTAAATATAACTTTGCTTAAATTTTTAATATTTAATTCTTCGTCTGAGGTGCC
>NZ_AWUH01000095.1:5538-6224 GCF_000689175.1 Wolbachia endosymbiont of Glossina morsitans morsitans
AATTTTAGGTATAGATATAAAGGTAGTTAAAGCAAGCAATAATCCAAGCATTATATACACAGTAAATAAATAATCCCACCCAAACTTATCAAGTAAGACATGTAATGGTTTGGTGGCAAATACACCACCTGAAATGCCAATAATAACCGATATGCTGAACATCATGGCAAATTTTTCTCTATGGTAATAGATTCTTATTATTTTAAAGAGTCCAAGTACTGAAGCAGAGGATCCAATACCAGTAATTATTCTTCCAATAATAGAATAACTCCAATCATTAGAACTGACTAAAGGTAAAGCACCTAAAGATGTTAATGCAATACAAATCGGTATAACAACTTTAGAATCAAATCTATCTAAAAGAATACCTACAGGAATATGTGCTAACACATAACCTACATAATACAGTCCACAAAATTGTCCTATTTCTGTTGTTCCTATATTAAACCTTACTACCAATTCAGGAATTATAATATTTGGAATTACGCGTAATATATATTGGTATGCATAAAACAGTGACGCAACAACCAGATTAAAAAATTCCTCTGCAATACTTCACCCCAAAGCTAGCATTGTAGATACTCTGTTTATAAAAAACAATATTTTTATGAATACTTATTTTAATTTACCGGAATTTTATACAGTTGAACTCATAGCCAACATAAGTAGTTTATGCATTAACTAAA
>NZ_AWUH01000096.1:0-672 GCF_000689175.1 Wolbachia endosymbiont of Glossina morsitans morsitans
CAGTGCTCCTTTTTTTGTCATCCCAGTGCCCCTATGATGTTATTCCAGTCTGGAATCTAGTCCTTATTATGCAGCCACTTGGTTGAAATTAAGTCTTCTGGATCCCAGTGTCTGGGCACTGGGATGACATCATAAGGGCGCTGGGATGACACCCTGACAACCGTCATCCCGCTACTTGTTAGCGGGATCTAGAGATACCGCGAATGAATCGCGGTACGACGTAGATTGCTGTCATTCCAGTGTCAGCTACTTGAATGACACCCTCTTGGTATTCGTGTAGTTGTAAGCAGTATAGCTATAAATCACTCACAATCGATATGCTTGAATTATTCTCAGTAAATAAATCAAGCATAATGTTAGGTATTCTACCATCAACTATGTGAACAACTCCAGCACATTCCTCCGCCATTTTAACGTATGCCATAAGCCTTTCAATAAATTTTTCCCCTTTAATTTTCCCACAATCAATCGATGCATTTAAATTTTTAACAGATATCTTCCTGCCACCAATTTTATCTATTTCTTCATCTGTGTCACTCAAGATTATCATTTTAGATGCAGAAACTGCAATTGCAATTGTGCTTGCAGTGCTATCGGCATCAATATGATACGTTTCCCCATCTTTTCCATGACCAATTGGTGCAATAATTGGTATAAAATCTGATTCTTCAA